>JAMOSL010000216.1 GCA_027063105.1 Campylobacteraceae bacterium | reverse complement strand
GGAGCTAATCCTAAACTAATACCTAAAATAAGATGTGCCAAAGAACTAAATCTTTTAAATAGAGTATATCCACCTAAAATAACCAATATAGGAATAGATAATTTAAATGCTAAATCATTAATTAAATATGCTATTCCAATAAAAATTAATGCATTAATAATTATAAATAATATCATACTAATTGAGCTAACTCTTCCATCAACAGATGGTCTATTTTTAGTCCTAGGATTCAATATATCTATATCTTGATCAAGGTAACGATTGACACCCATTGCAAAATTTCTTGCACTAACAGCTGCCAAAATCCCAAAGATAAATAGTTCCCATCCAAACCATCCATCTTTAGCTACTAGCATAGCAATAAAAATAAATGGTAAAGAGAATATAGAGTGTTTCAGCATGACTAACTCTGAAAAATCTAAAATCTTTTGCAAAATTTTATTCATAAAAATATCCTAAGGATGAGGTATTTTAAGTTTACTATTCAAAGACCATGCAATAGTTAAAACTAAAAATCCAATTATATAAGGATTTGGAATAACTCCATAAGTAAATAGGAGATATAAAGCCCATAATAAAATAGCACCTAAAGGAGTTGGTACACCTTCAAAAAACTTTGCAACACCACCAGCATCAACTTTTAAATTAAATTCAATCAATCTTCTAAGTCCACTTATAATATATATTATGAATATAATACCTAAGCCAATTTCTCCTATCTGTGATAGTTCAGTTCCACCTTTTCCACCTTTTAATGCATAAAAAAGTAGAAACGATGGCATAATTACAAATGATAAAAAATCACCGAAACTATCAAGTTGAACGCCAAACTCTGTTGATAAATTATATTTTCTAGCAACTTTACCATCAGCAATATCAAATGCTCCAGCAAACCAAGCTAAAATAATAGCTACAAAAAAATTACCCTCTACAATAAAATATATAGCAACAACTCCAAATGAAATATTTCCAAATGTTATTAAGTTTGCTAAATTAAATCTATTATCTTTCTCAAATAGTCCCATAATTACCTCATCTATAAAATTATTAAAATTATACTATATTTTCTCCAAATCCTCTCTATTAAACTCAATATATACTCTAGTCATTGCAATTAAAAAAGAAGTTATTGCTGGTCCTAAAATCATCCCCCAAACACCATAACTACTCATTCCTGCTAAGATAGAGAAAAATATTACTAACTCATTTATATCTATATTACTCTTCAACATATCCTCTTTTATTACCTTTATGATTATTGGTTTTACAAAAGTGTCTGCTATTATAGATATTACTACAATTGAATATATAATTATAACCCAACCTGCACTTGGAGAAATACTATTCCAAACATAAAAAGATACAGGAGCCCAAACTAAAGCTCCACCAACAACAGGTACAAGAGAAGCAAATCCATATATAATTCCTAATAAGAGTCCATTAAGTGCAAAACTTCCAACTAAAACTCCAAATAGAAGACCCTCTAAAAATGCTGTTACAATAGTAGAATAAAATACCACTTCCATTGTAGATGAAATTTCATTAATCATTTTTGTACTTTTACATCTTGATATAGGTAAAAGAAGTTTAATAAGTTCAAATACTTTATCACTATACACATTAATAATAAAATAGAAAAGAATTACAAAAAGCATATTTTTAATAAATCCTAAACCTGCTTTCCCAAAAGATGTTAAATAAAATAGTGCATCTTGGCTGGATTGTAAAAGTTGTTCCTCTGTAAGATACTCTTCTGCAAGGCTATCTATATAGGGTATACTATTTAAAAAATCTTGTAGAGAACGAATAATTAACTTTAAAGTATCTTTATCTATCTTAGAGAGATACTCAATACCAATGGTTGTTACATATATTACAGGCACAAATATAATAATAGTTAAAAGTGTACTCATAATCATAGAACTTATCTTTCTTGACTTGAATTTATTGTTTATCTGCTTGGTAAGATTAAATGTAGCCATTGTTAAAAGCATTGCTACTATCATAGATAATAAAAATGGTTTATATATACTATATGCACCAATTAAAGCAAATGCAAAAAAACTAAGTAGAACTAAATTTATTCTATTCAAAAGGGTTTTCCCTCTTAGATGATGATTTAAGTCTGAAGTGTTCATAACTTTTAAGTGTAGCTATTCGTCCTCTAGCTGTTCTTTCAATATAACCATTGGCAATAAGATATGGTTCTATTACATCTTCTATTGTACCCTCATCTTCACTAAGAGTTGCCCCTATTGTGCTTAATCCTATTGGCTTACCTTTCGCAGATATTAGTAATTCTAAAAATTTAATATCTTGTTCATCAAATCCAATATCATTTACTCCTAACTCATTTAAAGCATAATGAGTAACTACTAGCTCTATAATATCTCTATCCTCTACCTCTGCAAAATCTCTTACTCTCTTTAAAAGTCTTAATGCTATTCTAGGTGTTCCACGACTTCGTTTTGCTATTTCAATAGAGGCATCTTCTACTGTTGGTTTATTTAATTTTTTTGATGCTTGATTAATAATGATAGATAATTCTGATGAGGTATAAAATTGCATTCTAAAGTGCATTCCAAATCTCTCTCTCAATGGAGTTGATAACATTCCAGCTCTTGTAGTCGCTCCAATTAATGTAAATCTTGGTAAATCTATCTTAACAGTTTGAGCAGCAGGACCTGAACCAATAATAATATCTAATCTAAAATCTTCCATTGCAGAATATAATATCTCTTCAATTGCAGGAGACATTCTATGAATTTCATCAATAAATAAAATATCATTCTCTTCAATATTTGTTAATAAAGCAGCTAAATCTCCTGATTTTTCTATCATTGGAGCAGATGTAGTTTTTATATTTGCATTCATCTCATAAGCTATAATATTTGCAATAGTTGTTTTTCCTAAACCTGCTGGACCAAAAAAAAGGATATGGTCTAAAGCCTCTTCTCTTCGTCTACTTGCTTCTATAAATACTTTAAGATTTTTTTTTATCTTTTCTTGACCTATATATTCATCCCAACTACTCGGACGAAGGGTTATTTCATAAGAACTCTCACCCTCAAATCGTTCTATCTCTACAACTCTATTCATAATTTATGGAATTATCTCTATATGATTAATTACTTTTTTAACACCTTTTGTATTCATAGTTATTTTTTGAGCTAAATCTTTCTGCTCTTGATTTGCCACAAATCCACTAATAAGAACCTCATTATTTAGGGTTGATACACTTATTTGAAAACTATCTAAACCATTTGTATTTATAAGTCTAGCTTTAATGCTGTTGGTAATAATAGACCCTTCAACAAATTTATTAGGTTTCTCGTAAGGGGAAATTGTTACACATCCACTTATAAAAAATATACTGACTAAAAATATACTAATTTTTTTCATTTCTATCCTTTTTATTTAATATGTATATTTATCATCTGGAAAAGCTTCTGACTTAACCTCTGATGAATAAGTTTTAATAGCTTCTTTAATTTTATTGCTACCATCAAGATATTGCTTAACAAATTTAGGCATAAATTCTTCAAAAAATCCGAAAGTATCACTCCAAACTAAAACTTGACCATCACAATAAAGACCTGCACCAATACCTATAGTTGGAATACTAACACTATTCGTAACAGATTTAGCTACATTAGGCTTAACACCTTCTATAATAAGAGCTACTGCACCAGCTTTTTCTAATGCTATTGCATCTTCTATAATTGCATTCTTTTCATCTTCTTCTTTTCCTTTAATAGAATATCCACCTTCTGCTCTAACTTGTTGTGGTTTTAATCCAATATGTCCAAATACAGCTATAGAATTCTTTGTAAGATACTTAACAATCTTAGCTTTCTCTTTTCCACCCTCTAACTTAATAGCATCAGCTCTAGTCTCTTGATATGCCCTATTAGCATTTTTTAACGCCATCTTCTTATCTGTATAAGTTCCAAATGGCATATCAAATAATACGAAACTATGATTTGCTTTTCTGCATACTGCTTGTGTGTGATATATCATCTGATCCATAGTAACACTTAGAGTATCCTCTTTTCCTGCAAAACTCATATTCAAACTATCTCCAACAAGAATTATCTCAACTTCATTATCAAAGAGAGAGGTAAAGAGTGCATCATAGGCAGTAATCATAACAATTTTCTCTTTACCTTTCATATTTTGGAGTTTTTTTAGAGTCACTTTTTTATTCAAAACTATTTCCTTTTTAGTATGCTTTATCTAATTAAATGTATAATATCACAAAATTATTATAAGAGACTTTCTAAGAGTCCAAACAAAAAGAGAAACAATGAAAAAACTTGTAGCATATATAACTACTGGATACCCAAATATTGATTTTACTGTAGATTTAGCTCTATCATTAGCAGATTCTGGTGTTGACACACTTGAACTCGGAATGCCATTTTCTGACCCTGTAGCTGATGGTCCAGTTATAGAAAAAGCAAATTTATATTCACTCCAAAATGGATTTAAAATAAATCATCTATTTGAAGCATCTCAAAAAATAGCACCATCAATTGATACTCTATGGATGGGATATTTTAATCCTTTTTATCATAAAGGTATGGATATATTTATTAATGAAGCAAAAAAGAGTGGAGTTAATGGATTTATTATTCCTGATTTACCTTACGAAGAGGCATTACCATATAAAAAAGATATAGAGGCGAATGGATTATCTTTAATAGATTTTATTGCTCCAACTGATACAAAAGATAGAATAGAAATGATTACTTCAAATGCACAGAAATTTATTTATTTAGTGGCATATGCAGGAATTACAGGATCTGGGAAAAGTGAAAGTTTGGATAATGTAATATCTCAAATTAGAGACTATTCAAAAACACCAATTTATGTAGGATTTGGAGTTGATGAAAATACAGCAAAAGATAAAGTAAAAGGTGTTGATGGAGTTATAGTAGGTTCAGCTTTTGTAAAAATCCTTTTAGATAGTTCAATATCAGATAGTCAAAAAATTATCAAGATTTCATCTTTAGCAAAAGAGATAAAAGAGAAGATTAATCAATAATTTGGAATGTATTAAAATATTATGAATTTATACTTTACTTTAGTCAATCTTTTTTGGCTAAAGTTTTTATCTCTTCTTCTAATAAAATATCAAATCTTTTTAATACTTTTTCTTTTGCTAAGTCTATTAGATATTTTGCCTCTTTAAATTCACCATTGCCTAAATTTACTATAAAATTTGAATGAATATCACTAAATGCCATATTTCCATATCTAAAACCTTTTAATCCAACTGATTCTATTAGTCTACCTGCATAATCATTCTTTGGATTTTTAAATGCTGAACCAGCACTTGGTTCTTTTGGTTGATTGGAACGGAGATTAACCAAATCATTTAATAACTCTTGAGAAAAGCCATAATCTATATTGAATTTTACCTCTAATGCAATACCGTTTAATTTAGCAAATCTATAACCATGTTTTATATCATCTTTTTTAATCCACTTGCCATTAATATTAATAGAATCTAATATATTAAAGATTTCATAGCTTTTAACTCCTGCATTCATTGCCAACATACCACCAACAGTTCCAGGTAGTTTAGCTAAAAATTCAAATCCAGCTATATTATGTTTCCTTGCAAATGATACAACTCTACCTGTAGGCATTGATGCACCTATTATTAATATCTTATTTTCTAAATTAATTTTAGTAAAATCTTTGCCTAACATCATAAGTAAAGGAGGATTAGGGGATATAAGAAGATTATTTGCACCACCTATTAAATATCTATCAGTAGGTATATTATCACCTTTTTCTAATACTAAAACTTCTACTGCTTGACCAATTTTAATACTAGAATATCTAGCAAAATCTATAGTTTTAAAGTACATTAAATATTTCCAATTTGATTATTTTTAGTGTCAGAGATTATAGCAAATATATTCTCTCCATCTTGATATCTATATCCTAAAGTATATTTTAGTTTTTTAAGAATTGAGTGAACAATGTATAAACCTAATCCGAAACCTTCACTTCTCTTCTCTTCTTGTGAAAATGGCTCTGTATAATATGCTAGTGGATATTGAAGCCCATCACCTTTTGATATTATTTTAATGAGTTTCCAATCTTTTGCTTCTAATTTTACTTGCTTATCAATACTATATTTAATGCCATTATCTAAAAGATTTTTGATGGCTAAAGCTAAAAGTCTATAATCTGTTTGAAATGTTATATTCTTAACATCAATAACAATTTTTTTTATATCGTCCATCAGCATATGTTGACTCTCCTCTATAACTTTATTTAGAGTAGTTGGTTCAATTAATGGAACAAAATTTCTGGTAGTCACCCTCTCAACTTGAGCCAATTCTTTAATTAATTCATTCATTCTCTCAAATGCTCTAATTAAAATTCCTTTAACCATTTCGTCATCAATTGATTCAACTACTATTCTACCTTTTGTAATAGGAGTTTTTAACTCGTGCATCATATTACGCATAAAAAGATTTTTAGAACTTATTAACTCTTTTATATGTAAAATAGCATCATCAAAGTTTTTTGCGATTTTACCTATTTCGTCATCATTTTGATATGTGATTTTTACGTCCATATTTCCTTTGGCAAACTCTTCTATCTCTTTATGAAGCTGTTTTAATGGATATAATTTTTTTAGAATGGCAATATATAATAGTAGTAAAGATAAAATTAGAAGAATTCCTATAGATATAGCAATTTTAAAGTTATAATTAGTTGGTCTATCATCTGAAAGCATAAGATTATATCCCAATCTTTGAACATAAATAACATGCTCCCCACTTATCTCAAAAACACGAACTTTCCCATATATTGATTTACCTTCAAAAATAGTTTTTCCATCTTTTTTAATTTTTTTCTGTGTTTTAACTACATCAATCTGCTTTACAGAAAAGTTTTCATAAAATATTTCTAGCTTCTCTTCTGTTGGGTTAAGTTGAACATTTGATAAAAAAGCATCAGCAATTAGTTTATAGTGGCTAATTTCTTCTAATTTTCGTCTCTCCTTATCCCAAGATATAAAGACAAAGAAAGTTATCAATAGAATTATAATAGCTTGTGTAAATAAAATATTTATAAATGTTGTAACAGATAAATTTTTCATATTTAACTTATTTTAATTATGGATTGGAGATAAGAAGATAACCTATACCTCTAATAGGTTTAATATATATATTTTCATTATCAATAGCCCCTATTTTATGTCTAATCCTAGATATAATTACATCTATATTTTTTATGGAACTATCATCATCAATATGTTCACTTTCATATAATAATTGTTCTCTTGAAACAGAACCATTTTTATGTGATATTAACATTGATAATACATCATATTCAGCAGCTGTTAAATTTAACATTTTAGTTTTAAATAGTATACTTCTTGATGCTCTATCAACTTTAAATAATTCTGTTTTTTCTACCTCTTGAGCCTCTGGCATATTTGTTCTTCTCAATATAGTTTTAATTCGTGTAACTAACTCTCTTGGGTCATAAGGTTTTGGCATATAATCATCAGCCCCTCTTTCTAAACCAACCACTTTATCTGTAATATCATCTCTTGCCGAAGATATTACTATTGGTATATTTGAACTCTCTCTAATTTTTGGAATTACCTCTAATCCATCCATTCCAGGAAGAGTTAAATCCAAAATTACTAAATCAAAATCATGTTGAGTTAATAGTGATAATCCAATATATGGGTCTTCTGCACCTATTATCTCCATATCATATTTGGTAAGATAAGCAGTTAAAATTAGTGCTAGTTCAGAATCATCTTCTATTAATAATATTTTTATCATAATAACTCCTAAAGTTTTATTTATATTCAAATAATAACATAAAAACCATTATTTATAATGTGGATTAATTTTTAATAGAATTAAATCTGCAATAACATTTCCTAAAAGAGTTAAAAATGCACCAATCATCATAATTCCCATAATAACTGGATAATCTCTGCTTAACGCACTTTGATAAAATAATAGACCCATTCCATCAATGGAGAATATTTGTTCTAGTATAACACTTCCTCCAAGTAGAGCAGGGAGTGATAAACCTAATATTGTAATAATAAATGGTCTTAAGTTTGGATAGATATAAATTTTTTTTAATTTTTTTTCATTAACACCTTGAGATTTTGCATAAAATATATAATCACTTTTTAAAATATCAAGAGTCAAGGAACGAATATATAATAGAAGAGAACCAAATCCTACAAAAATCATAACACTAATAGGTAAAATAAGATGATAAAGCATATCTATAATATGATATACCCCTTCCTTCGTCTCAAAACTCTCCAATCCACTAATAGGAAATATTGGAATATTTAAAGCAAGAGTTAGGACTAATAGAAGAGCCAAATAAAATGATGGAGTGGAGTAACTAAGTAGAGATAGTTGTTTTATTACTCTTTCATATTTTCCACCTCTTAAGGCACTATTGACTCCAAATATAATTGCTATGAAAAATACAAATATCATAGCTATAAAATTCATAATAAGAGTAATTCCTACTCTATTATAAATTTCATTAATTACCTCATTTCCACTTGCAAACGATAATCCAAAATCAAATCCAGCTATAGCTTTTAACCACATTAAATATTGTATATATAAAGGTTTATCTAATCCATAAACTGATTTTAAATGGGCTATTGCTTCAGGAGTTATATTAGGATTTAGTCCACCTGCTAAAAAGAAGCTATTTGGTGCTAAATGTATCATAAAAAATGAAATGATGGATATTAAAAATAGCATAATAAATATGTAAATAATTTTTTTTAAAATAATAAGTAGTAACATAAAATAAATTATATCATAATCATAATATAGATATAATTATTAAAAAGGTTATTATTAATGAATATTTCTATTTTATTTGGAGCTTCTAGTTATGAACATGAGATAAGTATCGTGAGTGCAATCACTATGAAAAAAGTTTTAAAAAAGAGTGAACTCACATTTATATTTATAGATAAAGACAGAGAGTTTTATTTAATTGAAAGTTCAACTATAAATTCAAAGTTATTTAGCTCAGGTCAATATAAAAAATGTAAAAAATTGACTCTAAAGCAAGGTGGATTTTTTACTAATAGGATATTTGGGGATAAAATAGTTTCTACAGATATAACTATAAACTTAATTCATGGACGAGATGGAGAAGATGGAAAAATGGCTTCTTTAATGGAATTTTATAATATACCTTTTATATCACCAAGATTAGAAGCATCAGTCATTAGTTATAATAAATTATATACAAAGTTATTTGCTCAAAGCATTGGTGTTAGTGTAGTTGAGTATCAACATTTATCAAAATCAGATGAAAGATTACTAAAACTTTCCTATCCCGTAATTATAAAACCTGTAAGATTAGGAAGTAGTATTGGTGTATCTATTGTAAAAGATAAGAGTGAATTAGATTATGCCTTAGATGTAGCATTTGAATTTGATAATGATATAATAATAGAACCATTTATTGATGGAGTAAAAGAGTACAATCAAGCAGGTTTAAAAAGTGATGAATGGGAATTATCAATTATAGAAGAGCCTCAAAAAGAGGAGTTTTTAGATTTTGAAAAGAAATATATGGATTTTTCAAGAGATTCAACTGTGATATCTGCATCTTTAAGTAAAGAGATAGAAGTAAAAATACAAAATACATTCAAAAAACTATATGACCCTTTATTTTTAGGTTCTATTATAAGATGTGACTTTTTTGTTGTTGGTGATGAGGTTCTATTAAACGAGATAAATCCAATTCCAGGCTCTATGGCTAATTATCTATTTAAAGATTTTGAAGATATCTTAGATAGGCTAAGTAAGAATTTACCAAAAGAGAGAAATATTGTAATTGATTATCAATATATTCATTCAATACAGAGTGCTAAGGGAAAATCTAATTTATAATAAATTATTATTCTGTTAGAATATTTAAATCAAAAAAGGATTAAAATGAAAAAAGTTCTACTATTTTTAGCTAGTGTAGGTTTATTGGTATCTGGTGATGTTGTTGTTCATAATAAAACTGGTTTGAGTTGGCAAGATAATCGTTCTGCAACATCAGAGAAGGTAACTTATGAAGAAGCAGAGAAGTTTTGTGAAAATTTAAAAGCAGGAAAGTATAATAATTGGAGAATGCCAACACTACAGGAACTTAGTTCTATCGTAGATTATACAAAATATAATCCAGCTATTTTAGATGGCTTCTCTTCGGGAGGCTCTGTATACTATTGGTCATCAACACCTTATATTGGCGATAGTGATAAAGTATGGGGTATTAACTTCAAAACAGGTGCTACTGATGCAAATGGAAAAAACTATACTCGTCATATTAGATGTGTAAGAGTTAACAAAAAGTAACACTAGATAGGAGTATTTTTCTCCTATCTAGTGTTAATAAGTGAAGATTTGAAACACTTCTATATCTATATACCCTCTATATAACTTTAAATAATAGTTATTAATTCTCAAGTTTACTCATTAAGCACTTCTTATAATAAATCATCTTATAATTCTCTGTTAGTCTTTTATTAGGCTTTAGTAATTTTTTCAAGGGGGTATTGCATGCAATCAAACGCTGCATTGGAATATGATTATTCTGTAGCAAAACTGTTTACTTACACAACAATTTTGTTTGGATTTTTAGGTATGCTTATTGGAACGCTAATCGCGTCTCAACTTGCATTTCCAGAACTAAATTATATGTTAGGTGAATATGGTACATTCTCACGATTGAGACCAATTCATACTAATACGGTTATTTTTGGATTTACACTTAGTGGAGTTTTTGCAACATTTTATTATGTCGGACAGAGAGTTCTTAAGGTATCAATGGCTGAATCTAAGTTTTTAATGACTATAGGTAAAATCCATTTTTGGTTATATTTAGTAGGTGCTTTAGCTGCAACTATTTCTCTTCTTTTGGGATATAGTCAGTCTAAAGAGTATGCACAATATGAGTGGCCACTAGATATTGTTATTGTTATTATCTGGATACTTTGGGGTATTTCAATGTTTGGACTTATTGGGATTAGAAGAGAGAAGACTCTATATATCTCTATGTGGTATTATATAGCAACATTCTTGGGTATAGCTACGCTTTATCTATTTAATAATATGGCTGTTCCTACTTACTTTCTAACAGATGGATTGGGTAATTTTATGCACTCTGTTTCAATGTATTCTGGTACAAATGATGCACTTGTACAGTGGTGGTATGGTCATAATGCTGTTGCATTTGGTTTTACTGTTCCTATTGTTGCTATGGTATATTATTTCCTTCCAAAAGAATCAGGTCAAGCAATTTACTCATATAAATTATCTCTTTTATCTTTCTGGGGCTTAATGTTTGTTTATCTTTGGGCTGGTTCTCACCACCTTCTATATTCAACTGTTCCAGACTGGATGCAGACTATGGGTTCTGTATTTTCTATTGTTTTAATTCTTCCATCTTGGGGTAGTGCAATTAATATGCTTCTTACTATGAAAGGTGAGTGGAATCAACTTACAGAGAATCCATTAATTAAATTTATGGTACTAGCATCTACATTCTATATGCTTTCAACTCTTGAAGGTCCTATTCAGGCTATTAAATCAGTAAATGCTATTGCTCACTTTACAGACTGGATTCCTGGACATGTTCATGATGGTGTTTTAGGTTGGGTTGTATTTATGATTATGGCTGGTCTATTTCATATGGCACCTAGAATGTTTAAGAGAGAAATATACTCAAAAAGTTTATTAGAGACTCAATTTTGGCTTCAAACAACTGCTGTTGTATTGTACTTCACATCAATGTGGATTGCAGGTATTACACAAGGTATGATGTGGAGAGCTGTTGATGAGTATGGTAACTTAATGTACTCATTTATTGATACAGTAGCAGTGCTTCACCCTTACTACGCAATCAGAGCTTTATCAGGTGTTCTTTACCTAACAGGTTTCTTAATGTTTGCTTACAATATGATTAAAACTATGACAGCTTCAAGAGAATTAACTCAAGAGCCTCAGTTTAAATCACCTATGGCATAAGGAGGTAGATTATTATGTTTCATTGGTTAGAAAAAAATCCATTCTTCTTTTCGGTAGGAGTATTTGTTATTATTTCATTTGCAGGACTTATTGAAATTTTGCCAAACTTTACAGAGGCTTCAAGACCAGTAATAGGGCTTAAGCCTTATACAGTTCTTGAACTAGCTGGTAAAGAAGTTTATAAAAAAGATGCTTGTATCGCTTGTCATTCTCAATTAATTAGACCATTTAAATCTGAAACAGATAGATATGGTCAAGTTTCACTTTCTGGAGAATATGCTTATGATAGACCATTCCTTTGGGGTTCAAAAAGAACTGGTCCAGACCTTCACCGTGTAGGAAATTATCGTACAACAGATTGGCATGAAAATCATATGTGGGACCCAAAGTCAGTTGTTCCTCAATCTATTATGCCAGCATATAAACATATGTTTACAAATATTGCTGATATTGAAACAGCATATGCTGAAGCTGTAACAGTTAAAAAAGTTTTTCATACACCTTATGGGGATGAGTTTAAAGGCACACGAGAGGCTTGGGAAGCACATAAACCGACGGTATTGGCAGAAGCTAAAGAAGTTGTTAAGAATATGAAAAATAAAGATGTAAAAGATGCCGTAGCAAATGGTGAAATTCCTGAAATTGTTGCACTTATTGCATACATGAATAGATTAAAGTAATAGGATAAAAAGTGGACATAAGAGAATTACAAGGCTATGCCAACTTCTTTATGACTATCTTTTTAGTAGTTTTGCTATATGGATATATCATTCATCTATATAGAAGTGAAAAAAAGGGTGAAAGTGATTATGAAAAATTTGGAAATATTGCTCTTGACGATAATATAGACAGTAAGCCAATTGTTCCTAATCCAAAAACTCTGAAAGAAAATGAGGAGGAGAATAAATGAATGCGTTAATGATAAAAGGACTTGCATTTGCAGCAGTGCTAATGATAGCTACACTAGCAGTTGTTATGTCTTTGGATATAGATTTAAGTGATCCAATTAATATAATTACAATGCTTGGTGCATTAGTAATTGCTGGATTATCAGCTGGTGTATCAATTAAATATATCAATCAAATGAAAACCGATACGGCAACAGGCGAATTAGCTGATGAAAATTGGGATGGTATTGGTGAGTATAAAAATGAACTTCCTTCTGGTTGGGCATACTCTTTCCTTGCTACAATGATTTGGGCTTTATGGTATTGGTTTGTAGGTTATCCTGTAAATGCATTTAGTCAAATTGGTCAATATAATGAAGAGGTTTTAGCTCATCAAGAAAAATTTGAGGCTAAATATAAAGATGCTGATTCAGATACTCTTCAACAGATTGGTGAGTCAATATTTTTAGTTCAATGTGCTCCTTGTCATGGTGAAACAGGAGATGGTCTTTCTGGAAAATCTCAAGATTTTTCCTCAAGAGAAAGTGAAGCTCAAGTACTTGATATTATTGAAAATGGTTCTGACCAATTACATTATCCAATGGGTGCTATGCCTGGTGGAATGGCTTTTGGTGAAGATGCAAAGATAGCAGCTAAATATGTTGCTGATGGAATGAAGGGCGATGCTCCAGCTGCTTTTGGTGTTTGTGCTGGTTGTCATGGTGCTGATGGTAAAGGTAATGATGGTATGTCTCCAAATATTGCAGAGTATGATAATGAAGTTATTAAACATGTACTAGCAAATGGTAAAAAAGGTGTTATCGGTATGATGCCATCATTCAAAGGTAGATTTACAGAAGTTCAAGAGAAAGCACTTGCAACTTATATTCAATCTATACAACAACAATAGGAGTATTATATGTCAGTAGAAGAAAATACAAATAGAGCAGTTTTTGGTCTACATGGTGTTACAGGCATGTTGATTGCAACTGCCTTGCTACTTAGTATTCTTGTAGGTTTAACAACTTGGGGAATTAGCGTTCAACAAGGTAGTTCTAGTAACTTTTATGACCCAGCACCTATTTTGGATATCAATAATCTAAAAGCTAACAATAAAGATAATGCAAACTTTGCATTTCAAGATGCTAAAGAATAAAGGATAAGCGATGATTAGAATTATGGATAAAGTTCTTGCGATAGGTTTAGTTATTTTAGCAACTATTACACTTTGGTCAGTTATGACTGTTAATCACTTATATGTAGGTTAATTATGAAAAAAGCAAAAGTGGGTTTATCCCTACTTGCTTTTCTGTTACCACTTCTTTTAAACTCTACAAATTTTATTAAAAATGATTTATTAACACCTAAAGCTTCTAAGATAATTGAAGATATTGGAAATGAATTGACATCTAAGACAGATATATATACTTATGTTATTGCAACAAATAGAGTATTTCCAGAGAGATTCAATTTAGTAGAGTACGTAATGGATATGGATAAACAGTTAAGTAAGCCTTTCGTAGTGTTAGTATTTGCACCAAATGCAATTATTACAGAAAAATCAGGTGAAAGAGGAAGAGTTGGACTTATTCCATCTTCAAAAGATATAGCATTATTATATGATAGTTCAACTGTCAAAGATTATGCAATTGATGTAGTAGCATCAAAAGATAAAAATAGTAAAGAGGATAAATATAATATTGGAGTTGTTCAGTCATATTCCGAGTTGGCAGATCAAATTGCAGATGCTAAAGGTATTCAAATGACAAAAACTATACCTAATGAGACGCATACTGTAGTTACTATATTAAAATATATTGTATTAACAGGTTCTGTGCTTCTCTTCTGGATTTTCTTTATAAGACCAAGAATAGAAAAGGCAAAAAATGGGAAATAAAAAAGAGATAAGCTATTGGCCACATATGATAGTTGGATTTCTATTTCTTGCAATAGGATTGGGTTATTGGACGATTAAAACTGCTATATCACTACCTGTTCAAGAGACAAATGATTATATGATGAAATATCAAGAAGCTGATATAAATATTAATGATATTATGACAAGTAAAGAGGCTTTTGATAAAGATTATACAATGAGTTTATCAGGCATTAAAACTATAATTATGACAGATAATATTTATAGTAATAGAATTCAACCAGAGTTAGTTGTATTATCAGATGGCATAAATAAGTTTGATTATATTGTTAAAAAGAGAGATGGAACTATCGTAAAAGACGCTAAAGTATCATTTTTATTAACAAGACCTCATAGTACAAGAGAAGATTATATGATAGAAGTTATACCATATAATGGCAAGTATTACCAAACTCCAGATATTAATATATCAAAAGCTGGTAGATATACACTTAAATTAAGAGCCACTGTTAATGATAAAACAGGACATTGGTCAGTAGGTGCATATCTTAAGCCTAAAAAATAAACTTAGAGAAGTCCTATTTAAGGACGACTCTTAGATTTTATCTATTTTCTCTTTAGCTTCAAAATCTCCAATATTTCCAGAGAAAAAATCATCTTCTACACTTGTAAGTTGTTTAATAATAACAGATTTAAGTTCATCATCTTTAACTATATCATCAACAAAAAGTTTCATATCCTCAAACTTAGGAAAATAAGAGAGAAACTCTTCATGCATTGGACTTCTTTTCCAAATATCAATTCTTTTTGCTAATGGTGCATCAATTTTTATCAAAACGGTATCACCTACAATATCTCTTTTATAGCCCTTTTGATCCTCTTGAGCTAAAAGTTCACCTTTACTCATTAATCTCTCATCTTCACTCTTAAATTTATTAATCCCTACAATTAGAATAAAAAATACAATTGCACCTGCTACTAAAAGTTTTACTAAACCCATAAAAAATCCTTTTAAAATTTAAATATCATCTAAAAGTTTAGTATATAATAACTTAACTTAACTTGTTACTCCTATAATCTCCAGCTAGGATTATCTATAATTCCTTTAATATCTATCAATACAGCCTCTCCTGAGCTTATTTTTTCGTAGTCAGACCTTTTTAAATCTATAAACTCTTTATGAGATACTGCTGTAATAATAGCATCATATTTTTTTGTCTCATCAAATGGATTGCTTATAAAGCTAAAGTTTGATTTTTCTATTTCATCTTTTTTTATCCACGGATCGAAAGCATCTATTTTACAGCCATAACCTACTAGTTCATTTATAATATCAAATACTTTTGAATTTCTAGTATCTGGACAATCCTCTTTGAATGTTAATCCTAAAATTAAAACTGTTGCATTTTTAATTTTTTTATCATTTATAATCATCTGTTTTATAGATTTTTCAGCTATATATTTACTCATTCCATTATTTATTTGTCTAGCACCCAAAATTAGGTTTGGTTTATACCCTAACTCTTGAGCTTTATGCGTTAAATAATATGGGTCAACACCTATACAGTGTCCACCAACTAATCCTGCCTTCAATTTTATAAAATTCCATTTAGTAGAAGCTGCATCTATAACTTCTGTTGTATCTATATCCATAGCATCAAATATTAAAGCCAACTCATTAATTAATGCAATATTAACATCTCGCTGAGTATTCTCTATAACTTTAGATGCCTCTGCTACTTTTATAGATGATGCTTTATATGTTCCTGCTGTAATAATAGATTTATATAAGTTATCAACTTTATCTGCTATCTCTGGAGTTGACCCAGCTGTTACTTTTAAAATTTTTGTAACAGTATGCTCTTTATCTCCTGGATTAATTCTCTCTGGAGAGTATCCACAATAAAAATCTTTATTAAATTTTAATCCAGAAATAGCTTCTAGCTCTGGAACACATACTTCTTCAGTTACACCGGGATAAACAGTAGATTCATAGATTACAATATCATCTTTTTTTAGAACTTTTCCAACACTTTGAGATGATTTAATTAATGGTGTTAAATCAGGTTTATTTGAACTATCTATAGGTGTTGGCACAGTTACTATATATATATTACAACTTTCTATATCTTTAATATTTGAACTAAATTTTATTTCATTATTTAATCCATCTTTCATTTGAGATTCATTAAGTTCGAGCGTTCTATCTATTCCCTTGTTTAATTCGTCTATTCTCCATTGGGCTATATCAAATCCTACTACCTTATATTGACTAGAAAAAGCGTGTGCTAAGGGTAATCCAACATATCCTAATCCTATAACTGCTATTTTATATTCCATCTACTTTACTCCTATTTGAAAATATTCAAAACCTATTTTTAGCATTCTATCTTTATCAAACTGATTTCTACCATCAAAGAATATTGGATTTTTTAGGAGTTTTTTTATCTCATCAAAATCAGGACTTCTAAACTCTTGCCATTCTGTAACTAGTATCATTGCATCAGCATTCTTTAGTGCATCATATTTACTTTCAACATAACTAACACTATGATTATCTTTTAAATAATGCTCTTTAGCCTCTTTTATTGCCTTTGGGTCATAAGCTACAATTTTTGCACCTCTAGCAGACAATTCACTAATAATAGTTAAAGAAGAAGCTTCTCTCATATCATCTGTTTCTGGTTTAAATGCTAATCCCCATATTGCAAAAGTTTTTCCATTTAGATCTTCACCAAATTTATTTATAACCATATTAGATACTACGCTTTTTTGAGAATTATTAACTGCTTCAACAGCATCAAGAATTTTTGGAATATATCCATAATCTTTAGCTGTTTTAGCTAATGCTTGAACATCTTTGGGAAAACAACTTCCACCATATCCACACCCAGGGTATATAAAGCTATATCCAATTCTACTATCAGAACCAATTCCATTACGAACTTTATTTACATCAGCCCCAACTCTTTCACATATATTTGCTATTTCGTTCATAAAGCTAATTTTGGTTGCTAACATAGCATTTGCAGTATATTTAGTCATTTCAGCAGATTTAATATCCATGCCAATAAACCTATCTCTAGTTTTCATAAATGGAGAGTACAATGAGTGCATTATCTCCATAGCTTCATTATTATCAGTTCCAATAACAACACGATCAGGATGCATAAAATCTTGAATTGCAGCACCTTCTTTGAGAAACTCTGGATTTGATACAACAGAAAAAGATAATTCAAGACCTCTTTTATTTAATTCATCTTGGATTGATTTAGATACTTTTTCAGCTGTTCCGACAGGTACCGTTGATTTATCTACAATTATCATATCATGTTCCATTAATTTACCAATACTTTCAGCAACAGCTAAAACATATTGCAAATCTGCAGAACCATCTTCTCCCATAGGAGTTCCAACAGCAATAAATGTAATATTTGAATTTTCAATAGCTTCTTGCATATTGGTTGTAAATTTTAAAGATTCTTTTTTATAATTTTCTATAACCATATCTTCTAATAATGGTTCATATATAGGAATCATACCATTCTTAAGATTTTCTATCTTTTTTTCATCAATATCAACACAAATTACACTATTCCCCATCTGTGCAAAACAAGCTCCACTAACAAGACCTACATAACCTGTTCCAATAACAGAAATTTTCATACGCAATACCATCCATATTTATTTATTAAAGCAATTATATCGTAAAAGAGAAATTTTTAAGAAGTTTTGTAAGTTAAGAAGATGCAGAGTATTAAAAATACTCTGCGACAAACTATTTTGCAGCTGGTGCAGTTGTGTTTGTTTCAGGTGCAGTATCAGCAGCTGGTGCTTCACTTGCAAAAGAAAGAGTTGCAAGAACGATTGCAGCGAAAACGATAACTTTTTTCATGAGTGTCTCCTTGTTTAAGATTGTTAAAATTATAGTATTATCTTTTGTTAAATAGATAGTTTTTTAGTAGAAAATAATCAAAAAGTTTTAAATAATAACAAAAAGTAACACTTTATAGAATAAAATTATTTTAATATGGCATATTCTTTCTTCTCTTCCTCTGTAAAATACAAATATTTCTTATTTTTAGCAAAATCTAAGCTATATTTTTTACCTGATGCAAATTGGTTATTTTGAAAAATTACAGAGAACTGTTTATGCTCTGTATGTGGAAATTCTATAAAATAATATTTACTCCAACTATTAACTAATGGTATATTTTGTAATAATTTATTATTTGATTCTATTTTTACCATTGTTATAGGAAGTGAATCGTATCCAGCTCTTCTAATTTTTTCCTCTTCATCACTTAAATCTTTGTCTGTTCTAGAATCTACTATATGTAATGTCAAATTTTGCTCATTACTATTTAGTCCAATACTATAAACATCATTTGATTGATATATCCCAATTATAAATTTCTCTTTTATCTTTCCATATTTATCTTTTAGAGAATTAAATCCATTTAAATATGTAGCAGTAAGTGCTATTTTTGTTTCACCATTTTCTGATATTTTAATCTTTTCACTCTTTTGTAGTTTTTTTTGACTTATTAAATGTTTATCAAAAGATTTTTGCATTTTTTTCTCATTTTTAAAGCTACAACCAAAAAAAACTCCAACTAAAATAATATATACTACCAAGTAATATAATTTACTTTTTAACATAATTAACTCCCTTATATTTATAACCATTTTAACATAACTAAAATGAAAGTGATGTATAATGATATTTTACTCAAGTTATAAAAAGGTTTAATGTGCAAAAAAGATATGCAGTGGCTTTTACAGGACCATCAGGAAGTGGAAAGACAACACTTATTGAAAAAATAGCAATAGAGCTTATAAAGAGCCATAAAGTTGCTATTATAAAACATGACCCAAAAGATAAAGCTATATTTGATGTTAAGGGTAAAGATAGTTATAAATTTTCGCAAACTGGTGCAGAGGTTATTGTTGCATCATCTACAAAGACTACATATCTCTCACAACGAGAAAAATCATTAGATGAAATTATTAATATGTTAGAAGATTTTGATTATCTTTTAGTCGAGGGTTTAAAAACCTTACCACTTCCTAGAATAGTAATATTTAGAAATAATATAGAAGAGAGTTATTTTGATTATAGTGAAGCTATGGCAACAGATAATAGTATAAAAAATATTGAGATACCAAATTCGATAGATATATTAGATTTAAATAATACACAAGATATTATATCTTGGATAAAAACAAATGCAAAGGAGATATAGATTATGGAAGATATTATAGATGCAATAAAAGAGATAGCACATAGAATAGATGAAGCGATTAAAATGGAGGATTTAGGATATAGTGATAGTGAGAACTCTTCTGGAGAAGATCAACTTAAATTAGATGTTCAAAGCGATATTATTATAGAAAAAGTATTTGCTAAAATTGGAAGAGTAAAAGACCTTGTAAGTGAAGAAAAAGAGGGTGTTCATCATCTTCATGATGATGGGAAATATACAATATGTTATGACCCATTAGATGGTTCTAGTTTAGTTGATGTAAATTTATCAGTTGGTTCTATCTTTGGAATTTATGAAGGTGAATTAAGAGCAGAAAATATGGTAGCATCAGTTTATGTTATATATGGACCTCGGATAGAGATGATAGTTGCATTCAGAGGTTCAAGACCAATGCTTTATTGTACTAGAAGAAATCATTTTGAAGAGATTGGAGAGATTGTACTAAATGAAAAAGGAAATCAGAATGCTCCTGGTGGAACACAAATGAATTGGACTCCTAATCATAAGAAATTTGTTACATCTTTATTTGATGAAGGGTATAGATTGAGATATAGTGGTGGGATGGTTCCAGATTTACATCAAATTCTTCTAAAAGGTGGTGGATTATTTTCCTATCCAGCAACTTCAGATAAACCAGATGGAAAACTTAGACAACTATTTGAAGTTATTCCTTTTGCACTTATATATGAAGAGGCTGGTGGTCAAGCAATAGATGAAAATGGAAATAGATTAATGGAGTTAATTCCATCACATCCTCATGATACTTCACCTTGTTTCTTTGGCTCAAATTATGAGATAGAAGCAATGAAAAAAGCTTATGGATTAAATTAATGGCATTCATGGATAAATGGGAGATAGCTTTAGAGGATAAAATAGAAGAGCTAAAAAAATGTCAAACCTCTAAAGGATTAAATAGTTGCTTAGGATGCAAAGAGATAAATAGTTGTACGACAAGAGATTCCTATTTAACAGCTGTCTATGAGAGTATGAATAAAGGAGAAGGTGGTGGATTTGAATTTTAAAGATATAAACATAAAATATTTAATATTATTTATAATCATATTATCTCTTTCTGGTTGTCAATCGGAAGAAGAGATAAAGAAAGCTCAGGAAGCAGAACGGTACAAACAAGAACAGATAATAAAGCTTAAAAAAGAATTGAGATTAGAAGAGGAGAAGAAAATAGCTGAAGCTGAAAAAAGAGAAAGATTAGAGAAAGAAAGAAACTCTTCAACTCTATATCAAATGGGACTAAGTACAGATAATGGAAAAGTTATTTTCGATACAAATATGGCAAAAAACTTTTTTACAACTATCGGAGATAGATTAGAAAGAGCATCTAAAGGAATTATTGAAAATAATAGCAGTTCAACAAAAAAAATGGGTGTAGAGATAAAG
>JAMOSL010000215.1 GCA_027063105.1 Campylobacteraceae bacterium | reverse complement strand
CATAGAGTTTGATATAAAAAGTGTTGCAGCCAATAAAGCCACAAGAAGACTCATAACTATTACTATAAAAATATTTTTATATTTATCACGAAAAATATATTTTATAGAATATTCTAAAATATATAAATTTACTTTACATGCCAAGACTACGAACCATATGTTCTGTAACTTCATCAAAAGAGTAAACCTTTTTTCCCTTATGCTCTAAAGAAAATGTTGTAGCACTCTTTTTATCTTTAAAAGGTACTAATTCATGTCCCATAGGGCCATATACATCAGAACCAACTACAAAGTAAGCATCTCTAGCATTTATAGTTTTTAATGTGTAATAATCTTGAACAAGGATATCTTTAATGCCCTCTTTATTATTAAAATAGAATTTAAACATACATTTCATACCATCAAAATTGTATGTCTCTCCATTAGGATAATTAATACGAGAAACCCATGTAGGATAATGGTGTAAAAACATTCCACATACTTGGCATTTATCTTTATTTGTAACAGTGAGCTTTGGATATATTTTACTGTTATGGCGTTTAACATCCCAAAGATATAGAGAGAGAGCTTGTAGATGATTTTTATTTAAATCACCACAACTTTTTTTACTCTCTAAAGAAGATAATAGAGCATCATAAGTTTTAAATTTAGCAGTATCTATGTTTGAACATTTAGATTTATAAATTTTTTCACCAATAGGGTATATCTTTTTATCTTTTATATCCTGAGAAATCTGTGGATAAGAAAAAAGTGAAGCACAAAAAAGTGCAGAGAGAAAGAATAATTTGAAGATTTTGTTTGTAAACATCTACTTTACCTTGTAATTTAAGTAAGTAGATTTTACCTTTATAAGTGTTAAAAAAGCGTTAAGAAATTTTAAGAAGCATTAATCTTCTCACAAAAAGAACAAGAAGTGCTACTGCTAAAATCTTGAAATCTATTTCACTTGCTATATGTATGTTAGCAAATGTGTCACTCTGTGTTGCTTCTCTACCCATAGCTTGCATTGCTAATATTTTTGGAGCATAAATAGCACTAAACATTAAAGATGTGAAAAGAACAGTTACAGCAGCACCAAAAGAGATAGCATCACGTTGTCCCATTTTATATTGAGCCGCTTCATATATCACAACATAAATAGCTAAAAAATAGATCCAATAAGAAAATCTATGAAATATCTCACCCATAATTATTCCAGCATTATAGTTATCTATAATCATCTCTGAAAGTATTTTATCCGTGTGAAAAACAATAGGTGCTACAACAGCACCTAAAACTAAAACTGCACCAAAGGATGCAGCTAAAATAATAAAATATGTAAAATCTATGTAAATATTTCTTTTCAAATCTATGCCTTTAATGTGAATCCTCTATCGAAACCACTATAATCTTTGTAAAAGTCTAAACTATTAAATTGACTCTTTTTTAAATAGTTCTGTATTTTATCCTTTTGGTCATAACCCATCTCACAGCTAAAAAATCTAATCTTACGACTTAAGACTTCATCAAGGAGTTTTTGAATGATTTCATCCCCTATTTTCCCACCATATAAAGCATTTTGAGGTTCATAGCTAAGGTTTGATTCCAAAGATATCCCATCCTCTATATATGGTGGATTTGATACTAAATAATCTATCTTTTCACTTATAGGTTCTAAAAGAGATCCCAATCTCAACTCTATACGATTTGTTAATCCAAACTTTTCTATATTTATCTTTGCAATCTCTAAAGCTTTTTGCGAAATATCAACAGCAATAAAATTGGCGTTTAAAAAATGTTGTGCTAAAACTATTGAGATGATTCCACTTCCAATTCCTACTTCAGCAAAAGTTATAGAAGCACTCTTATCTGGAAAATTCTTAATAACGGTATCTATAAGGATTTCAGTTTCAGGACGAGGGATTAGAGCACCCTCTTTAATAAAGAATTCTTCTGAGTAAAAACTTACATTTTGTGTTATATACTCAAATGGTTCATTTTTAGAACGTCGCTCTACCCATTCAAAAAGTTCTTCAAGGTTTTCAAGTTCTTCTTTTTGGTGTGTGATTAACCAAAGTTCATCTTTTTTCAGATATGCCATTAAAAGAAGTTGTGCCTCACGAGAAGCCCTCTCAATGTGAGGATCAAGAGTTTGAGTTATCTCTTTGAGTAGCTCAGATACTAAATATTTGCTTCGCATTTGCCCTCTAAAGAACTATTTTGAGTCTCATCTATATCTACACCTAGCTCTTTTAAACGCTCAATCACAGGCGGATGAGTATAGTGAAAAAAGATATATAGAGGGTGAGACAATGGAAATGACTTATTTTCTGTTACTAATTTACGAAGTGCATTTGCTAGTTCTATAGCTCCAGCTGGACCACCAAGTTCACTTCCCATTTTATCTGCTTCATACTCATTATGACGAGAGACTATTCCCATAATTGGCATCATAATAAATCCCAAAACAGGCATAAATAGCATTAATAAAATCATTAGTACATAAGGTTCTTTACTTAAACCCATCTCCATATAGAGTGTATCTGGAAGATTTCCAAAGATTCCAAACATTGCAAATAGCATAGCACCAACTAATGCTATATTTTTATAAATATCACCATGAGCAAAATGTCCTAATTCATGACCTAAAACAGCTAATAGCTCTTTTGTAGTAAGTTTTTCTATCAATGTATCAAAGAGAACAACTCTTTTTGCTTTCCCAAAACCACCAAAATAAGCATTGAGTCTAGCATCACGTTTACTCGCATCACTTACAAAGACACCTGAACTTACAAAACCAGTTTTATCCATTAACTCTTTTATCTTTTCATCTAAATCTTCATCTTTTAAAGGTGTTAATTTATCAAAAAATGTAGCTCTAAAAGCAGGATAAAGCATATTTATAAGAACAATAACTCCAAAAATAAAGATAAAGCTCCATAACCACCAAAGAGTAAGGTTGGTAATTATTTCATAAATTCCCCAAACAACAAGTGATCCAAAGATAAGTGTCATTACAAAAGAGATAAGAGTATCTTTAATCCAAAGCCCTAAGCTAGATTTGTTAAATCCATACTCTTTATCTATTACAAATTTTTCATAATAATTAAAAGGTAAAGATAAAATAGAGTTAATAACTACATATTTAAAACAACTTGATTCTCTATGAAAATATGGTTTTGAAGTGCACTTACACCAAAACCCATCCATGCTATAAAGAAAAGATAATCTACGAAAGCATTTACAAGAGAAAGTTTCTCTTTTGCAACAGTATAATTACCTGCTTTTAAAAAATCTGCTTGTCCTAAAAGTATAGCCTGTTTTCTTTTTGCTTGGTTTATAAAACCTATCTGCATTACACTTGTGTATATTGTAATTAACACATATAAAGTGTATATACCTACTATTGTCATTAACATCTATTTATACCCTCATATATTAAAATTATTTATATAATTTTAACATTTTATTTTCTTTCTGCACTCTTTATTGGATCATTTATCTTTATTTGATCATCAACATTAGAATAGTTACTATTAAGTGTTGCATAAACTGCACCTATAACTAAACCTACTAAAATCACACTCCAAACTATCTTCTTTTTAGAACCTTTTAATGTATTGTAATCACCTATAGATTCTAAAGTCGGTTCATTATTTGCATTATTCATAAGATTAACCTTTAATATTTATTTGTTTGAATTATATTCAATATTTATGAGAATAATATATCTATTAAGTATTAATATCATGTCTTAATTATTACCAAAGAAATTCATTTAAACTATTCTAAAATATAATCAACTACTTTAGAACCTTCAACTACAGTTTTTATAAATTCTACTACTTTAATGTGTTCCGGATGAACTGCATAACTATTTAAATCTTCTTTTGTTTTAAACTTTGAGTATAAAGAGAGATCATAAGCACGCTCTGCTGTATCAAAATTAATACCAACTTCTAGAGAAATCAA
>JAMOSL010000214.1 GCA_027063105.1 Campylobacteraceae bacterium | reverse complement strand
ATAAAGATTTAAAAGATGTTTATATAACACTATATAGTGATAGAGATGTAGATATTAAACCTTGGCATAATGACGAATGGGAGACAAATAAATGTACTAGTTTACCTTGTACAATAAATAAAAATAGTGCTAGTTATTATATCATTAAAGTTAAAACTGCTCCAAATACGATAGCTTATGGTAGTTATTTGAGAACTCAGTGCATGTATTAAATTTGGTACTAGATTCTAATAGATAAACTTAAAGTTTATTATGCCTACTATATAATAGTAGGTATGAGTAAGTTTTTAAATAAGGAAATAAAATGAAAAAAATAATATTACTTAGTATATTTTGCAACTTGCTTCTTAGTAAAGAAGGATTAGAGCATAACATTACTTATGTAGAGAATAATAATAGTATTTATATAGAAAGTAATATCACTCGTACAGAGATAGAATATTTCTCTCAAATAAAGAATTTTATAGATAATAAAATTAAGGCTTTTTCTAAGGATGCTTTTGAATCTAATAATGACTTTCATCAAAGAAAAAATATAGCTGTTGCTGACCTAGAATTAAATACAACTAAACTCATACAAAAAGGTATTAATGATTATGGTGCAGGTTATGCTAAAATGTATAATTATGATGCTGAAAATGAAATTATAGCTTTAAAATTAGAATGGAATAAGTATATAGTGAATATTTTACCAAATATTAATAATCAAAAAACTGTTTATTCTCATATAACAAAAGATGATGCAAAAGAGATGTTTGATTCTAATATTACGCGTCCATTTTATATTAAAGTAATTTATAATGAGGGTAAATTATCTATAATAAAAACCACTATATCTAATAATCAGAAAAATTATATTTTAGAAGATATAATTTGGATAGATAATTCAAAAGTTAACTGTAAAAGAAGAAACTTAAAATCCAAAATATGTGAAGACAAATGGAAAAATTCTAAAAATATTTGTAAATTTATTAATGCACGATTACCATCTATAGATGAATTAACAGGAAAGATTATAGAATATGGAGGAATAATTCAATCTAAAAATAATAAATATAATAACTCTTACAATAAGAGTTATAAACGAAATGGATTTACAGGTAATTATTTTTGGAGTTCTACTGATTCATCTGATAAGAATAAGGTATTAATTGTTAATTTTCACAATGGTGGTAAATATAATGGGTTAAAAAATGCAAGATATTCTATAAAATGTGTGAAAGACAAGATATATCATAATGTTACCAAAACAAAGGAAATAAAATGAAAAAAACCATCATACTCTCTTGTCTATTGTCACTTGGGCTTTTTGCTCAAGAGGCTACAGATAAGAGTTTAACAAAATTATATATTGCAACATTTGATAGAGCTCCTGATAAGAAGGGCTTGGATTATTGGGTGAATACTAAAATGCCTTTAGAGGATATAGCTACTAGCTTTTTTGACCAACCAGAGACCCAAGATAAATATCCTAGTGGATATGGTACTATTGATTTTATTAATGCTATCTATTCTAATTTATTTAAGCGAACTCCTGACCAAGTAGGTAGTGATTATTGGCAGAAAGAGTTGGATAAGAATGGTATGATTAAATCTAAGTTTATTTTAGCTATTGTTAATGGAGCAAAAGATAATGATGCTAAAATATTGGATAATAAAACAGAGGTTGGATTATCATTTATAAATAGTGGTTGGAGTGATATTGATAAAGCTAAAGAGATAATGAGAGATGTAACAGCTGATAATACAACAGTGACTGCAGCCTTAGATATTATTAAGAAATATGATACAGGTATTGAGAGTGAGTTACCAACTATAGATATAACAACAACGCCTACAACAACAAAAGAGACAGTTAAAACTCCGACAAAAGAAGAAGTTGAAGAGAAGGAAGATTTACCAACATTTTAAATAAAGATGAATGGTAAACCAAATAGTTTTTAGCCATTCATTTTGATAAATTCCACTCCATCTTTAGAACCAATTAATAAATAACTTCTAAGTTTAGGAATTGACTTAACCTTATCAAGTTTTAAATATTCTTCTACTTGTGCTATCCCATCTTTTTTAACAACATCATAACTGTCCTTGCTTTTCATCCATTTTAACTCAAATAGATAATTATTTGGAACTCTTTCATCTCTTGCAATTAGCAATATATCAGGATATTTCCTATTTTTTTCTGGTTGAGAATCTATAAAATAGAACTCTGCAAAGCTTAGAAGTGCCAAAGATATAACCTGAAAATACTTCTCATCAAATCCTTGATGGTCACGGTTTGATAGAGTCTTGATAACTTCATTTAGTTGATTTTTAAATGGATCTATATCTCCTAAAGCCAAATCCAAAAGTATTTGACCGATAGAGTTTGTTATATCTAAAGTATTTCGTTTTTGAATCTCAACAGCAAAATAGTTGAAGTAGAGTATTTTTATGACATAATTTGGTATCTCAAATTCATATACCCCACCAAATAACTCTTTTTTAATTGTGATAAACCCCATTGAATAAATTAGCGTAATAAAATCATCTCGACTAAACTCTCTATTTAAATCATATCTATCTTTTATCACTCCCATTATGGTGTCTTTTTTGATTAACTCTTCTAATATCTTATAATTTCTTTGGCTATCTCCAATATTAAAAAGCTTCATTATAGCTTTATAATCACTTGCTACATTTACATCTAGCATTTTTGTAGGCATTTCACATCTTTTATAGTCATATTGTGATATAAAATAGTTTAAAAGTGTAGAGTTATAAACTCTATTTTTGGCTTTTGAATTAAATAAATAACCGTTATACCAAGTCTTAACTTTGGCTAGAAGCTCATCTTTATCTATATCACATTCTTTAAATATAGACTCATCTAAAGAGTAATTCACTTCATCTTGAGTAAATCCTGCCATCTCATTAAAATATTCATGATTAGAGATATTTGAGACAATATTAAATCCACTACTTAAGCTATCAAGAGTAATAGGCGTAACACCTGTAATAAACATCTTTTGAACTGTTCCAGTTTGAGTTGCTCCTTTTAGAACTTCATAAAAGCTTCTTGCAAATCCACCTTTGCTTACAATTTGTAAAAATTCTTCCATACTATGAGCTAAAATAGCATTTGCAAATTGGTCGTATTCATCTATAAGTAAATAAATCTTATCATCTTGTATAGTCTCAAACAAATATTTTATCATTCTTGATGGACTATTAATATCATCTAGTTTTTCTATATATTTTTCATAACCATAATTACTAAAATATCTATGAACTGCCATTTTGATATTATCTCTAAACTCATCATAAATAACTTCCATTCCACCATCTGTGTTAATTCCACTAAACTCCATAAATAAAATTCTATAACTATTTTTTAGAGGTGTTGGATTTTTGCCAATATATGTATCATGAAATATCGCATCAAATTCATCTTTTGACTTTTCATCATAATAATATTGTAGAGTGGATAAAAAGAGTGATTTTCCAAACCTTCGTGGTCGCAAAAATATTACAAAGTCTTCACTAATGCTCTCTAAAGTTTCTATAAATTTTGTCTTATCTATATAAAAATAGTCATTATTTATTCTTACTTTTCTAAAATTACTATTTCCGTATATTATTTTTTTCATATTTTTACCTTTCTCGTTGCTATATCAATTGACAATTTTACTATAATCTTTCTATATTTAATCTATCTTCAAATAATTGATTAAATCATGAAATGCATGATATGGATATTCTTGATTATTAGAATTTTTATCTTCAATTGGAACAATATTATCATTTTCATCAAGAAGCATTATTTTTACACCATTCTCTGTAGTGATAATATTTTCGATTATATAATCTCTATCATTAACTTTAATTTCTATATTTTTATATTTAGGAGTAAGTATTTCTCCATCTAATTTGCTAAAATCTTGTAAAATACCAACTTTATCTTGATTATTAAAGAGCCATT
>JAMOSL010000213.1 GCA_027063105.1 Campylobacteraceae bacterium | reverse complement strand
TCTATTAAGTCAAGTTTCTGACCCTCACGATGAAATCTAAAAATTCCATCATCACCTTTTTTGAATTCACCATTTATAAGAGATTTAATACCCTCTATATGTTTATCTGTCCAATTTTCTAAATAATCTTTTTTAGTTACAAGTTTAAAGTATAATGATTTCATTAAAAATGGATAGGGAATATCTATATCTTCTCCAACCATTTTTAAATGTGATTGAATATCAGAAGAAGCTCTAAATAAATATTGTAAATTCCAAACTAATGAAGTCTCTATAAATAAAGTTGAAGTTATTTTAATATCTTTTTTATATAGAGTATCTTCTATCGTTTTATCTTGGTAGACAAAAGTTTTATCATTATGTAAAAGCTGAATTAAAGAATTTGAACTAAAAGATTCTTTTGAAAAAATATTTTCTTTAATCGTTTTTCCATAACTATTTACTCTACCTAAATTTACAATATCACTCGTTTCGTATATCTCTTTAGTTGTTTTTTCTTCTATACTCATACTATTAATAATAAGATAAAGAGCCTTAGACAAAGTACTCTTACCAGTATCATTCTCACCAGCCATCACGGTTAAGCCATCTATTTTCACAGAAGCTTCTTTTATCATGCCGATATTTTTTAGCTGGAGTTCCATAATTTATCCTTTAAATCCCTAAAGCTCTTTCTATTTCTACTTTGTCAAATCCACATATCCATTTTGTCGATATTTTTACAACAGGAACTCCACGGCATCCGTGTTCTGCACAATCTTGTGCTGATTTAATATCTTTTGTTACATCTATAATTTTAATTTTAATATTGTTTTTTCTAAAATAGTTCTTTGCTCTAACACACCATACACAAGATGGTGAGCTATATAGCGTTACTGATTTTTGTTTTTTATCTTCCATATTTTTATAGTATAACTTCTATTTCGCTAGAATCTAATTCTACTTTTTTAGCTTTGCTTATTCTGTCTTCTTGTAATTTTATATGTAATTCATTATCATCTAATGCCATTATTTGGATTGCTAAATATGCAGAGTTGATAGCTCCTGCTTTACCAATAGCTACAGTGGCTACAGGCATACCTGCTGGCATCATAACTGTACTTAGAAGAGCATCTTCTCCTCTAAGTTCTCCACTTGCCATTGGTACACCAATTACTGGTTTTGTTGTTGTTCCTGCTAAAGCACCAGCTAAATGTGCTGCCATTCCTGCTGCTGCGATAAATATTTGAGCACCTTTTGCTTCAGCTTCACTAATATATATTTTTGTTCTTTGTGGACTTCTATGTGCTGATGATATTATAATCTCATATGGTACACCAAATTTCTCAAGCGTATTTTTACACTCTTTCATTACTTGATAGTCACTTTTACTTCCGATTATTATAGACACAAATTTCATTATTATCTTCCTGTTATTTTTTTAATATTTTACCCTATTTCAGTTGATACAGAGTTTACTCAACCCTCCCAACTTCATAAAACTTTCTAATGAATCTATCAATAGGATTAATCATTTTATAAATCGCAGGTACAACTAATAGCGTTAATACCATAGAACTAATAAGTCCTCCAATAATAGATATTGCCATTGGTGCTTTTGTTTCGCTTCCCAATCCTGTACCCATAGCTAATGGTAACATTGCAAAAATCATAGCTATTGTGGTCATTAATATTGGTCTTAATCTTTTTTCTCCTGCTTCAATTAAGGCTTCATCTGCACTTTTACCTTTTGATATAGCATCATTTGCAAAATCTACAAGTAAAACGGCATTTTTACCAACCATTCCCATAAGCAACATAAATCCAATCATAACAAACAGACTAAATTGCAATCCACTTAAATATAATGCTAACATAACACCTATAATACTAAGTGGAAGTGCTATCATAATAATTATTGGTTGAATCAATGACTCATATAAAATAGCTAAAATAATAAACATTAATATTATTGAGAGTCCAAGAGCAGTTGCAAAAGCTTTACCTGTTTTACCCATCTCTTCTGCAAAACCTGTAAATCTATATGTTACATCTTTTGGCATAATATTATCTATCTCTTTTTTTGTATAGGCTAATGCTCCACCTAAATCTAATCCAAATAAATCAGCAAAAATAGTAACTTGTCTTTGTCTATCAAAGTGATTAATCGAAGCTAAAGATGCACTTCTTGTAAAAGTAACTAACCCATCAAGATAGACTAACTCTCCATTTTTGGCTCTTAATTGAATCTTCTTTATATCTTCCAAACTCATTCTACTTTTATCAGGAAACCTTAGTGTGATATTATACTGTTTACCTTTTTCTTCAAAGTATGAAATTTCTAAATCACTTGAAAATGCTATATTTAATGCTCTTGCTATTTGAGAGGCTGTAATACCTAATCTGTTTGCATTCATTCTCTCTATATTTATATCGATTTGAGGCTTACCTTCCTCAAGATTTGTATCTATATCCATAAAACCTTTTTTCTTCGCCAAATATGAAGTTAAATCCCTTGTGGCTTTTTGTAAAGATTCAAATGAATCAGATTTTAAAATTATTTGATATGGTACACTTGCTCCTGCACCTTTAATATTTGGTATTCCAGCAACAGTTATAAATAGTTGTTCTTTAAATTTCTGTAATTTACCCCTAAAGTTTTGTATAATTTGCTCTTGAGATATACTTCTTTGAGTTCTATCTGTTAGTTTTACATATATTAAGGATTTATGTTTCTCTTGGGAAGTTGTGTATCCTACAGTTAAAGTTGTATAGTCTACGAATTGATTCTGTTTTATAAATTTTTCTACAGCTTTAGATTGCTTTATCATATCTTCTAATGATATTCCAGCAGATGCTTTTAGTTTTATTTCAAATTCTGCTTTATCCTCTTTTGGTATAAAATCCATACCAATTTTTGGGAATAGACTTAAACTTCCAATAAATCCAGAAAAAACTAAAATAATAGTTATTATCTTAAATCTTAATACAATTTTTAGAATAACCACATAAATCTTTTCTAATAAAACAAAAAATGGCTCTGTAAAAGTATAGAATCTACTCTGCTTTTTATTCAAAACTCTAGCACTAAAACTAGGAATTAAACTAAGAGCAATAGTATAAGAGATAATAACAGCGAATCCAACAGTCATAGCAAATGATTCAAAGAATTTACCAACAATTCCACTCATAAATGAGACAGGGATAAATACAGCCAATAGCATAGCCGAAATAGCTAAAATAGCAAATGACATCTCTTTTGTACCTTCATAAGAGGCTTGAAATTTATCCATACCAGACTCTAGTTTTTTATATATATTTTCAATAACCACAATTGCATCATCAATTATAATACCAATGGCCAGAGTTAATCCTATCAGGGTCATTTTATTTAAATCAAATCCCATATAATCCATTAGTGCAAATGTACCCATAATTGAAGAAGGGATAGATAAGGCAGACACAAGTGTAATTGTAAAATTCCTCAAAAAGAAGAAGACAATAATAATAGCTAGAAATGCACCATAAATAAGGTCAAACTTTACATCTTCAAGTGAATGAATAATAAAAGGAGCAGTATCATTTAAAGATTCTACACCATAATTATCACCTGCCATAATTTTAAGTTGTGGAATTACATCTTTTACATTTTGAACTATATCAATGGTATTTGTTCCAGATATTTTTTGAACCTCTAGCATTACACCTTCAATTCCATTATAAGAGGCATAACTTTTTGCATCACTCAAACCATCCTCTATTTTAGCTATATTTTTTAATTTTATATTATCTTTTATTTTTATATTCTCAAGTTCTTCAACAACACCTTAGCCAAAAAAGATTGACTAAAGCGAAGTTTAGATAGTCTTTATCTATAATGACAAAAAAACTACATAAAATATTAACACAAATAAAAGAAGAAGTAACTAAAAGTTCTCTAAAACAGATAGAATCAATAGCATCATCAATCTTAGCAATGACTGGAAGGGTCACAATGTTAGGA
>JAMOSL010000212.1 GCA_027063105.1 Campylobacteraceae bacterium | reverse complement strand
CTGCTTCCTCTTTAGCAATTTCGGCTAACTCTGCTTTTGACAATTTTGGAACTAAAAACTCATACTCTACTAATGCTTGTGTTATCTGTTTAAATGTTGGTACAGCTGACATAGATGCAAAATATTTATATGGTTTTGTAGCTTTTATTACTAAAACCCCTATTGTATATTTCTTTCCAAATTTATCGTTCGCAAATCCAAAGAAACTACTATGATATAATTTTGTATATCCAGCTGATGTAGCAATATGAGCTGTTCCTGTTTTTCCTCCAACATTAAGACCTTTATATTTACCTGCTATACCTGTTCCTCTTTTAACAACTTCTTGTAAAATTTTATTAACTTCGTCAGCTGTTTTAGCCGTAATTGCTCTATTATCTGGTTTTGGTGGAGCTAATCTATATTTTTTATCTTTACTATCTGTAAAATAATCAATAATTCGAGGACTCATAGCTACTCCTCCATTATTAAATGCAGAATATGACCTCATCAGTTGAGAAAATGTTGTATGCATACCATATCCATAAGATTGGTTAGCCTTATGGAGTTTATTATTTAAAAGTTTAATAGATTTTACTCTACCTGCCAAATCTCTTGATAAATCTATCCCTGATGGTTGAGATAACCCAAATTTTAATAGACCATGTCTAAATTCGCTTCCCGTTAATTTCCAAGCAATTTGAGATATACCAACATTAGAAGAGTGTACAATAATATCAGTGGCAGTTAAAGCTTTGAATTTTTCATCATCTGTTATAGTTTTTCTTGCACTAATTTTCATTTTTCCATCAAATGTTTCAAACCAAGTTGATGGTTTTACTCTTTTATGGTCTAATGCGATTGCTAAAGTTATAGGTTTTATTACTGAACCAGATTCATAAGGATATTCAGAGAATTTTGGATTTAGAGAATATACATCTCTTTGAGTTATATGTGATGGATTATATCTATTTGAACTAGCCATTGCTAAAACTTTACCTGTCTTACTCTCCATAACAGCACCGAGAATCTCACCAGCACCTGTCTCTATTTTCATATCATCTAAAACAGCTTCTATACTTTGTTGAAGAGGTAGAGAGATATTTAGATGAACATCTAGCCCATTCACACGATTTATTTTAGAACTCTCTCCATTATGAATTGCATATCCAATAACATCTCTAGGACCTTTGAATATTCCATTTTTACTTATAGTAAGATATTTTTGAGCATATTTCTCAATACCTTTTTGACCTTTAGATAGACTATATCTGTTTTCTAATTCATTTTTAACATATCCAATAATTGGTGTCATACTTTTTAACAATGGATATCGCCTTGCCTCTCCACTCTCAACAATATCTAAACCATGAACAACATCTATATTTTTACTATTTTTAATAGATTGAAATACACCTAATCTATATAATTTACTGGATAATGATTTAAGTTGCATAGATCGTCTAGCATTTATATCTTTTACTAAAGTGACATAACCTCTTTTTAATATTCCTTTTCTATTATAAAAGGTAGAGTATATTTTATCTTCATCAATCCCACTATATATACTAAAAAGTTTTACAAACAACTCTTTTTTTTCAGGTCTTATACTTTTTGAATGAATTACAGCTCGATAGAATTTATAACTACTTGCAATTAAATAACCATCTTTAGAGAGTATATCACCCCTAAGAGAACGATTATGAATAGTTGACATTTTTGATGGAATTTGTCTTTGAGACTTCATTGTACGATATACAGATGATAAAAATATAGTGACTAAAATAATAAGCATAAGATAGAGTACCAATAGTTTAGTTCCTCTTGTAGCTTGTGTCTCTCTCTTCTTCTTGATTATCATTCCATCCTCTGTCTCTATTATCAGCGATATAATAGTAAAATCTATCTTCAATTCGACTTTAAAAAAAAGAGACTTCTAATGATTGACAAACACTTATATATTTCCACTGTAATACTACTTACTATATCATTGATTATGAGCTACTCTCTGTCAACATATACTATTCTATTATATCACTATGACGATTTTCATTTTTTTACACGACAGTTAGGTGCTGTTTTTATTGGACTTATATTAATACTATTTTTAAGTAAATTAAATCCAGATAAATGGTTTAACCGTGTAGGCTTTGCATTATTTATAACTTTCTTTTTACTAATGATATTTATGCAATTTATGCCATCAAGTATGGTAAAAGCTGTAGGTGGTGCTAAAAGATGGATACATATAGGTTCTGCTTCTATAGCCCCTGTTGAATTTTTTAAAGTAGGATTTGTTTTCTTTTTAGCTTGGAGTTTTTCCAGAAAATTGACAAATATAGGAAAACTATCATTAAAAGAAGAGTTTAAGATATTTATGCCTTATCTATCTATTTTTGGTATAGTTGTTATATTAATCGCTATTTTACAGAAAGATTTAGGACAAACAGTCGTTTTAGCAGGAACTTTATCTATTTTATTTGTTTTAACAGGTAGAAGTATAAAGTTTTTTATGGTTTTAATGGGTTTAGGCTTCACTTCATTTGTAGGATTGGTCTTAATTGCACCCCATAGAATGCACAGAATCGTAAGTTGGTGGTCAACAGTACAGGATACTGTTCTATCATTTATTCCATTTGAAGCTGTTCAAGCACTACATGTTGATATTGGAAAAGAGCCATATCAAATATCAAATTCATTAAATGCAATGCAAAATGGTGGTTTTTGGGGTCAAGGATTAGGAAATGGTCAATTTAAATTAGGATATATATCAGAGGTTCATACAGATTTTGTTTTAGCTGGATTAACAGAAGAGATAGGATTTGTAGGACTTATGATAGTTATATTAACATTTTTAGTGATGATATTTAGGATAAATAAAATAGCTGGTGATTTAGTTGAAACACATTATTATCTATTTACTGTAGGAATAGCACTAATTATATCATTGGCTTTAATTATAAATAGTTATGGAATAAGTGGGATTACCCCTATTAAAGGTATTGCTGTTCCATTTCTTAGTTATGGAGGTTCACAAATTGTAGCAAATTCTATTGCTATTGGAATGGTTTTAATGTTATCTAAGAAGAGGAAAATATATAATAAAGAGGAAAAAAATTGAGTATATTTATGACAGGTGGAGGTACAGGTGGACATCTTGCCATCATTAAAGCAGTTAAAGAACAGATAAATAATATAGAATTAATATACATAGGGTCAACACAAGGTCAAGATAAATCTTGGTTTGAAAATGATATTGATTTTAAAGCAAAATATTTTTTAAAAACCAGAGGAGTCGTAAATCAAGAATTTATAGGAAAAATAAAATCTATTTTTATGCTAATCAAAGCTACGAAAGAGGCGATGAGGTTATTAGATAAGCATAATGCCAAAGTTGTATTCTCTGTTGGTGGGTTCTCATCAGCTCCAACAGCATTTGCTTCAAGAATAAAAAGAATACCATTAATTATCCATGAACAAAATGCATCTATGGGTTCTTTAAATAAAATATTAAGACCTTATGCAAATACATTTATATCTTCATATTTCGAAAATAGCCCAATAAAAGCTTATCCAATAAAAGATATTTTCTTTAAAAATTCATATATTCGAGAAAATATTAATACTATAATGTTTTTGGGTGGCTCTCAAGGTGCTAAAGCTATTAATACTCTAGCAATATCTCTAGCTCCAACACTTAATCAAAAAGGTATTAAAATTATCCATCAAGCTGGAGAAAATAATATAAATGAAATAAAAGAAGCGTATAAAAAATTAAATATATCAGCAGATGTATTTGGATTTACAACTAAATTAGATGAATATATGAATAAAACAGATTTTGCAGTAGCAAGAGCAGGAGCATCAACACTTTGGGAATTATCAGCTTCAGGAATACCTACTGTTTATATTCCATATCCTTATGCATCAAGTGACCATCAATATTATAATGCAAAATATTTTGTAGATAAAGATTTAGCATGGATTATGAGAGAAGATAAAATTGATAAAAAAGAAATAATAAATATAT
>JAMOSL010000211.1 GCA_027063105.1 Campylobacteraceae bacterium | reverse complement strand
ATAAATGGGATATAAAAAAACTAGAAGAAATTAACAAAAGAGGTATTACAATAGAGGTTTATATAGGTGAAGAAGATAAAATTATATTATCTAAAGAAGCCTTTAAATTCTTTGCTGATAGTACAATAACATATTATATAAAAGGTGTTGGGCATTGTCTAAAATAAAACCGTTTAAACCAGCGATTGGGCTTAGAGATGCACATTCTCAAACACTATTTCCAGCATTATTTAGGAAATTAGATGACTTAGATTATGATATAGAGACATTTGAATTATCTGATGGTGATTTTGTTGAGTGCTATTGGTATAACAAAGAAGCTAAAGATGCTCCAATAGTAATACTATTTCATGGACTTGAAGGTTCATATTTATCTCCTTATCTTAAAGGTATAATGAAAGCTTTGAAAAATAGTGGATATAGAGCAGTTCTAATGCATTTCAGAGGATGTGCTACAAAAGAAAACAGACTTGCTAGATGTTATCATAGTGGAGAAACAAACGATACTAAAGAATTTATATCACATCTAAAAGATAGATTTAATGATATTTCTATTTTTGCTATTGGATATTCTATTGGTGGTAATATGTTATTAAAACTTCTAGGAGAATATGGAAATAAGTCACCATTAAAAGGTGCTGTATCGGTATCTGCTCCGATGGAGTTATCCGTATGTGCAGATAAAATGAATAAAGGATTTTCTAAAATTTATCAATTTCATCTAATGAAACATCTAAAAAGTTCATTGTTGGCAAAATATAGAATTCATGATATGAAAAATATTATAGGTATTGATGAGAATGGTGTTAAAGATATGAAAACTTTTTGGGAATTTGATAATATATATACTGGACCAATTCATGGATTTAAAAACGCTAAGCATTATTATGATAAATCTAGTGCGAAAGGTTATTTAAAAGATATAGAGACTAAAACTCTGATAATACACTCGTTAGATGACCCGTTTATGACACCTGAAATATTACCAACTGTTGATGAGGTATCAAATAGTGTTGATTTAGAGGTACATAATAAGGGTGGACATGTTGGTTTTGTTACAGGAAGTTTGCTTAAGCCAAAATATTGGTTAGAAGATAGAATTATAGAATATTTTAATAGATTATAGGAGATATTTATGTGTGGGATTGTTGGCTATTTAGGAAAAAAAGAGAAAAAAGAGATATTAATTGAAGGGCTTAGAGAGTTAGAATATAGAGGTTATGACTCTGCTGGTATTGCAATTATTAAAGGTAAAAAGTTAAATAATTTTAAAGCTATAGGCAAAATAATAAATCTTGAAGAGAAAACAAACGATTTTCATTCAGATGGATTTGGAGTTTCTATTGGACATACACGATGGGCAACTCATGGAAAACCAACAGAGTTAAATGCTCATCCACATTTGGGTAAATATAGTTTTGTTGTTCATAATGGAATTATAGAGAATTATCAATCTTTAAAGACAGAATTGCAAGATGATGGTATATCTTTTTTAAGTCAAACAGATACTGAAACAATAGTTCATCTTTTTGAAAAGAATTATAAAGATGACTCTTTTCAAGCTTTTAAAGATACCTTAGATAGATTAGAAGGTGCTTATGCTACGCTTCTAATTACTGAAACAGCTCCTGATACAATATTTTTTGCAAAAAATGGTTCACCAATGTTAATAGGGTTTGAAGGAGATGATGTATATTTTGCCTCATCGGATACTCCAATTATAGGAAAAGCTGAAGAGGTATATTATCTGGAAGATGGCGAATATGGATATGCCAAAGATGGTATTGTAAAACTGTTTAATAAAGATGGAGAAGAGAAGAGATTTTTAAAAGAGATTTTAGTATCAGATAAAGCTTTAGCCCAAAAAGATGGATATAGATTTTTTATGGAAAAAGAAATTTATGAGCAGAGTACAGTTATGAGCGATACTATGATGGGTAGAATTGTTGATAATAATATATATTTTGAAGAGTTAAATGATGGTTTATTAGATGGAATTAACTCTATTAAAATATGTGCATGTGGAACAAGTTATCATACAGCATTAGCTTCAAGTTATCTATTTGAAAGAATTTCTAAAATTAGATGTGATATAGAAATTGCAAGTGAATTTAGATATAAAGAACCTCTTTTATCTTCAGATACTCTATTTATAACAGTATCACAAAGTGGGGAAACAGCTGATACATTAGAAGCTTTGAAGATGGCAAAGAGAGCAGGGCTAAAGAGTTTATCTATTTGTAATGTAGACAATTCATCTATTGTAAGAGAAAGTGATGCATCAATTTTAACAAGAGCAGGAATAGAAAAAGGTGTAGCTAGTACTAAAGCTTTCGCTACACAGATGATGGTTTTATGGATGTTTGCAATTGAGTTGGCTCAAAGAAGAAATACAATTACTAAAGAGAATTTGCAAATAGAAATAGATGCAATGCTACATACACCAAAAGCTTTAATAGTAAAAGATAAATTACATAATAAATTAAATAGATTAGCAAAAAGATACCTTCACGGTCATGGATTCTTTTTTATAGGTAGAGATATATTCTATCCATTAGCACTTGAAGGTGCATTAAAATTAAAAGAAATTTCATATTTACATGCTGAAGGATACCCAGCAGGAGAGATGAAACATGGGCCAATAGCTTTAGCAGATAGTGAACTATTCACGATAGCCCTAATGCCAAAAACAGTTCATTATGACAAAATAAAAAGTAATGTAGAAGAGTTAAGTGCAAGAGATGCAACAATTTTAGCAATATCTCCTGAACCATTTGAATTAGCAGATGATTTTATACAAACACAATATGATAATCATCCAATGTTGGAATTTTTTGAAATGATGGTGATAACTCAACTTCTAGCATTAGAAATATCAATTAGATTAGGCAATGATGTAGATATGCCAAGAAATTTAGCTAAAAGTGTTACAGTTGAGTAAATCTAAGTGCAAAAATGATATTATTGAATAATTTTATATTTATAGGAGATTTTTATGTCTACAAATCCACGAGCTGGTAAAATTGCATCTTATAGTGACTTAACAGATATTCCACAACTTATATCTGCTTATTATCAGTTAATACCAAATAGTGATATATCAAATCAGAAAATATCTTTTGGAACTTCTGGTCATAGAGGTAAAGCTTTTAATAAAAGTTTTAATGAAAAACATATTCTGGCTGTAACTCAAGCTGTTTGTGAATATCGTATATCTCAAAATATAAATGGAGTTTTATTTTTAGGTAAGGATACTCACGCATTATCAACTCCTGCTGAAATATCTGCTATATCTATATTGGCATCTTTTGGAGTTGAGACTCGAATAGCTAAAAATAATGGTTTCGTTGCCACACCTTTAATATCTTTTGCTATTTTAGAAAATAATAAAGTTGAAAGTAAGAAAGCTGATGGGATTATAATTACACCATCTCATAATCCTCCAGAAGATGGTGGATTTAAATATAATCTTCCTCATGGTGGACCTGCTGATATTAATGCTACTGATTGGATAGAGAATCGTGCAAATGAGATTTTAGCTAATCCATTAGATGCTGTTAAACCTATACCGTATGAAGAGGCACTATCTTATGATTGTATTAAAGAGCATGATTATACAACTCCTTATGTTAAAGCTCTAAAAGATATTGTAGATATAGATGCTATCAAAAAGTCTAATATATCTATAGGTGCAGACCCTTTAGGTGGAGCTAGTGTTGAGGTTTATCATAAAATTAAAGAGATTTATGGATTAAATATGGAAATAGTAAATCCAACTATTGACCCAACATTCTCTTTTATGACTTTAGACCATGATGAAAAAATTAGAATGGATTGTTCTAGCCCATATGCTATGGCTTCTTTGGTATCTTTAAAAGATAATTATGATATTGCTTTTGGGAATGATGCAGATTCTGATAGACATGGAATAGTTACTCCTTCAAATGGATTAATGAATCCAAATCATTATTTATCAGTTGTTATATGGTACCTTTTTACTTCAAGAAAAGAGTGGAGAGATGGACTTAAAATAGGTAAAACACTTGTATCAAGTGCAATGATAGATAGAGTTGCTAAAGATATTGGGGTAGAGGTATTAGAAGTTCCTGTCGGCTTTAAGTGGTTTGTTAACGGATTATTT
>JAMOSL010000210.1 GCA_027063105.1 Campylobacteraceae bacterium | reverse complement strand
AGTTGAACATATCGCTTTAGATACAGCTTTAGGTATTTTAGCAGGTATTGCAGTAGGTGAGAATATAGAAGATATTAAAAAGAATTTACTAAATTATAAAGGTATTAAGAAGAGATTTGATGTTATATTAAATCAAGATGATATAGTTGTAATAGATGATTATGGACATCATCCAACAGAGATAAAAGTTACCATTGATGCACTTAAAACATACGCTAAATTAAGAAATTTTAATAAAATACAAGTTATTTGGCAACCGCATAAATATAGTCGAACGATAGATAATTTAAAAGGTTTTGTAGATTGTTTTGAAGGTGTTGATGAATTGGTTATTTTACCTATTTGGTCATCTGGAGAGATAAAGGTTGATATTGACCTTAAAGGTGCATTTAGCAGGTATAATCCAATTATCGCCGATAGCGTTAAAAAAGAAGATTGTATAGTTAAAATCTTTAAAGATGGACATATTATAAATGAATTTAGTAGAGATATAATAACTGCCTTTGGTGCAGGAGATATTACTTATCAGATTAGAGGAGAATAAAAAATGATAGAATTTTTAAAAAAAGCAAAATCATCAGCTCAAATCATAGCTTCTTTAGATAGTGCTAGAAAAAATCTAATACTTAAAGAGATGGCAGATGCTTTGGTCAATCGTAGTAGTGATATTATTGATGAGAATAAAAAAGATATGGAAGATGGAAAAAGAAATGGATTAGATAATGCACTTCTTGATAGACTTCTGTTAGATGAAAATAGAGTTGAATCTATGGCAAACTCATTAAGAGAAATAGCAGGATTAAAAGAGCCTGTTGGACGAATATTAGATGGTTGGGTTACTGATGATAAACTAAGAATAGAAAAAGTATCTGTTCCTATAGGTGTAGTTGGTGTTATTTATGAATCAAGACCAAATGTAACATCTGATGTCGGAGCATTATGTTTTAAGAGTGGAAATGTAGCAATACTAAAAGGTGGGAAAGAGGCAGAAAACTCAAATCAGATTATAGCTAAAGTTCTTCAAAGTGTTTTAGAGGCAAATGATTTACCAAAAGAGATAATATCACTTCTTCCAGATAGTTCAAGAGAAGGTGTGGCAAAACTTATTAGTATGGATAATTTTGTTGATTTAATTGTTCCAAGAGGTGGAGAGGGGCTTATCAAATATATATCTAAAAATTCATCAGTTCCTGTAGTAAAACATGATAAAGGATTATGCCATACCTATATTCATAAAGATGCAAATTTTGAACAAGCTATAGATATTTCAATTAATGCAAAATGTCAAAGAGTTGGTGTATGTAATGCAATGGAGACTCTTTTGGTAGATAAAGATATAGCTAGAGATATACTACCAAAGTTATATAAAGCCTTTACCATAGAAGAGACAAAACTTTTAGGTGATGCAGAGGTTCAGGAAATAATAGAAGTTGAGTTAGCAACAACAGAAGATTATGATACAGAGTATTTAGCTAATATTTTGAGTATTAAAATCGTTGATGGAGTAGATGAAGCTATAGAGCATATAGTTAAATATGGTTCTGGTCACTCCGAAGCTATTTTAACAGAAAATTATGGTGCTTCTGAAGAATTTTTGCAGAGAGTAGATGCATCTTGTGTATATGTAAATGCATCTACAAGATTTACAGATGGTGGAGCTTTTGGCTTTGGTGCAGAAGTTGGAATATCTACTAATAAACTTCATGCAAGAGGACCTATGGGAATTAATGAGTTAACTACTTATAAATTCAAAATATATGGAACTGGACAAGTTAGAGGCTAATATAAATTTATGGTTTTAGAGATAAGGAATTTGTCATTTGGATATAACAAAAAGAGACTACTTTATAATAATTTTAATTTAGAGATGAAAAGAGGAGAAGTTATCTCTATTGTTGGAGAGAGTGGTAGTGGTAAATCTACTCTCTTTGAGCTTATATCAAACAATTTAAAACCACTAGATGGAAATATTAAACGGGGGAAGATAGCATGGGTTTTTCAAGATCCATATAGTTCCTTTCATCCCAGTTTTACTATTATAAATCAAATTAAAGATGTAGCTTCTTTAGATGGATTAAATGAGTTAGCTCTAGAAATGAGTATAACCAAAGAGCTATTATATCAAACTCCAAATAGATTATCTGGTGGAGAGTTGCAAAGGTGTAGCATATTGAGAGCATTACTCATGAAACCAGATTTAATTTTATGCGATGAACCTACTAGTGCATTAGATAATGTTATACAGTTAGATGTGATGAAAATTTTGATAAAATATCTTGATAGAGTTGGGATTTTACTTATTACGCATGATATAGATTTAGCTAATTGGGTGAGTGATAAAATTATCTCAATAGATTAATCTTTAAGGTATTATATGTTTTATAAATTTTTAGTTATCGGCTTTGTATCTCTATTTACTTTTCTTTATTCTTCTGAAGTAAAACATTTAAAACATAATATAATATTTATAGGTTGTGATTCTGTTTCAGAAGATAATCTACAATCTGCTATGGGTGTCGAGGTTAAAAATAAATTTGAATTTTGGAAAGATTATAAGCCTAAAATAAAAGATAAACTACTTCCTTCTTTAAATGAATCTTTACGAGGATATTATGACTCTATAGGATTCTATGATGCAAATTTTACAATTAATACAACTCCTGAATTAGTTACAGTTAATATTAAGGAAAATAATCCGATATTAATTAGAGATATTAACATCTCTAGTGATTTTAATATCTCTAATCATAATCAAATTATATTCAAAAAAGATGATAGATTTAGAGCTAAAGATTTTATATCTGTAAAGAGTAATATTATTAAAGAACTTCTCAAAAATGGATATTGTAGTTATGATTTAGATAGTAAAGCTTTTGTAGATTTAGATAAACATATAGTTGATTTAAGATTTATTATAAAAAAGGGTGGAGTTTGTAAATTTGGTGAAATATCAGTTAGAGGATTAGAGAGTATAGATAAGTCCATAGTAGTCTCAAGAGTTATGGCAAGAGAGGGAAATGATTTTAATACTGAGAGAATTCAAGAAAGTTATAATAGTTTATATGACCTAGATACTTTTGATATAGTATCCATAAAATATAATAGAAAATTTTATAATGTTGTACCTATCGATATAGAAGTAAGAGAGGTTCGAAAGAAGAATTATTTCATGGGTGGTATTGGATATGATACCAATATTGGGGCAATGATTAAAGGTGAGTATATTAGAAAAAACTTTTTTGGAGATGCTCAGAAATTAAAAATAATAGCAAACTATTCTAGTATAGAGAAAGTTTTAGATTTGACTCATTTTATTCCTTCATTTATAAATATAGAAAATTATTCAATAGATTATTTTAATAATATAGGTTATTCTGATATAGATTATGAGGGGTTTTTGGAGAAAAAAAGTTATCTAAAATCATATCTATCTTATCGTAATGAGAAGACAACTCTTCAAGCTGGATTTGGTTTTGAGAATATTGACATCTCATTAAAAGATGATATTAATGAGATTATATTAACCAGAGCGATAAAAGAGGGTAATTTTTTCTTAGCATATCCATTTTTAAAATTTATTTATGATAGAAGGGACTCTAAATTAAATCCTAAAGATGGATATTACATATCTACTGATATAGAATATGGAATTGATTATGAAGATGAAGCTAGTAGCTATCTTAAGTATCTTATTGAAGGAAGATTAATTAATAGTTTTGAAGAGTTAACTTTGGCTATGGTAGGTAAAATTGGAATTCTAGATGAACTAAATAATATAGTTCCTGAATCAAAAAAGTTTTTTTCTGGAGGAGCTTATAGTAATAGAGCTTATGGATATGGCAGAGTAGGTGTTATATATTCTCCTACAAGTTATGGAATAGAAGGAGCTTCTACAATGGCAAATTTATCATTAGAGGCAGATTATCCAATAATTGGAGACCTTTATGGAGCAGTTTTTACAGATAATACAATCCTCACTGTAGATAGTTATGATTTTAGTGGAGATATTTTAACAACAGCTGGTTTAGGAGTAAGATATATTACTCCTGTAGGACCAATTAAAATAGATGTGGGTATGAATGTTCACGACAGTTCGCAATATGGGATACAATTTCAGATAGGACAATCATTTTGAGAAATATATTTAAATGGATAGGGTATACGCTTTTAACTCTTTTAATATTAATTATTATAGTAATAGTTTTTATAAGCACTTCAAGTAAATTAGTAGAGTGGGGTGCTAATACTTTTGCTCCTAAATATGATTTCTCTTATAATAGAGTATCAGGTTCATTATTTAGTGGAGTTGAAGTTGAAAAATTAAGATTTAAAGATAGAGATATATTAGAAAAATTTAATTTTAGTTGGAATCCAGCCACACTATTTTATAAGAGATTATCTATTACTGATATTCAAATTATTGGTGCTGATATAGATAATATAAAATATACAGCAGAATCTTTTACCTCATCGGATAGTTCAAAACAAGACAAAAAGAAATCAGAATTTAAAATGCCTATATCAATAGGATTAGACAATATCCATATAGATATAAAACCATTTATTCAGAATGACATCAAAATAGAAAATTTATCATTAGATACAGATGGTATACTTTATAATGGTTCTATATCAGTAAATCAGTTTAAATTAATAGCTGATACTAATTTAACAGATGTTAAAGTCATTGGTAATTTATATAATAGAAAAGTAGAAATTGTTAAATTATCTATTAAAGATATTAACTCTGTAGCTATAGAGAATATTATAAAAGATAATTCATCTAAATCAAGTTCAAATGATAAAGAGCATAAGAGTAAAGAGAATCTATTCATTCCAAATATTATAATTTTTAAATCAGTAGATATAAATATATTATCACGAGAGTATAAAAATATTTTATTATCTTACGCATCTCTTACAAGCCAAGATATTAAAGTAAATCTATCTAATGAGATAATAAATATAGCTGATATTAATTTAAATGCTGATACAAATATTAGTAATATATCATTTAATGCATCTATTAAAGACCAAGAAATAATAGTAGATAACTTATCTATTAAAGATATTGATATTCTAACTTTAATGGCTATATCTGCAGATACAAAAGATCAGAATACATCTAATGTTAATAAAGAAGATAAAAATAAAACTGAACCATCAAACTTTATTCCTAAAAGATTAATTATAAACTCCTTAAATACAAATACAAAATCATTTGAATATAATCCTGTTAAAGTCAATTCAGCTAAAATTGATGCAAGAGATATATTAATAGATATAACAAATAAGATTGTAAATAGAGGTGATTTAAATATATCAGTTGATACTAACCTATCTACTATAAATTATAGTGCAAATATCATAGATAATAAGATTCAAAGTGAAGGTGTAATAACTCCTCTCAAGGAACTTTTTACAACATATAAAATACCTTTAAGAGATGATTCCTTATCTCCAATTAAAATTAATCTAAATGGGGATAAAGATAAAATAGATGGCAATATATATATAACAGGGGATAGATTATTAGATGTGAATAGTAGTGAATTCAATATAGATAGTATAAATATTATCAATAAAATAGAATATAATATAAAGAGTAATAGTTTAAAAGTAATAAATGAGGGAAATATATCAACTCGCTATGCAAAGAATATATATTTTTTTAATACGCTGACTCTAGTAAATGAACTTTTAGATTATAATGGTTTTATTTTGCCAAATAAGCTGGAAGTAGAGGAGATAGAAAAGGTAGATAAAAATCTAATAACTTTAATTCAAGATTTAAACTTATCTTATAGTGGAGATAAGAGTAGTATTAAAGCATTTTTAGATTCTTCATCTATTAAAGGTCAATTTATATCAGATGATTTTAAAAAGGCTGATTTTAATCTATCTACAAAAGAAAATATAAAAATACAAGAGGCAATTATAGGGTTTAATATATCTATTCCCATTGATTTCAACAAAACTATGCCATTAAATATAAAAGCTGATATAAACTCTAATATAGTCAATATGCAGAGTAATATAGTATATAACAAAGTAATAGAGGTAGAGAGTAAAATAGATATACCAAAGAAGTCTATTTTAAGAGATTTAGACAAAAATATTAATTTAACTGGGCTGTCTCCTCTAAAAATTAATGCAAATATTGATGAGGTTATTAAAGCTAATATATCCTCCAAGACCATAGATGCAGATATAAATCTAAATCAAAAGAGTAAAAATATAGATGGATTAATAGTTTTGTATAATGAAGAATTTAAATTTAATGGGAATATTGATAAAAAAATTATGTTAGATAAAAGTATTCCATCTATTGAAAAGTTTATAAGAAATATGCAAAAATTATATAAATTTAAAACACCTAAAATTTCTGGAGATGCTAAATTAAATTTATCTGTAGAGAATAGAAAAGATTTAAAGTTAGATTTATCATCAAATAAACTTAAATTACAAGTTGATCGTAAAACAGAGCATAGAGTCAATGATACAAAAATATCTTTAGGATTTATTGATGGAAATTTAACTCTAAATAGTTATCAAACAACTTTTCAAAAACAGAAAATATTTGCTACAAAATCATCATTAATAAATATAAAAGAATCTCTAATTAAAATATCTCCTCTATGGATAAACGATGAAATAAAAGTTACGGGAATATATGATTTAAAAGATAAAAAAGGTAATATTTTAGCCTATGCTAACCCTTTATCAATATCTCATAAAATGATTAAATTAAAAAGTATCATTGATGTAAAAACAAAATTAGAAGAGAATGATACAACTATTAGAGGAGATATTACCCTTTTAGGTGGTAGAGTTTATTTGGATACAGAGAAAAAAACTTTTGCGTCGGATAATGACATATTAATTCTTCAAAATATTAAGCCTAAAAAGGATGAAAAAGGTAAAAAAGAGAATAATATAGATTTGTTACTAAATATATATACTAAAAAATCATTAGTGTATAAGAATTCATCAGCAAATATAAAAGTTAATCCAAATTTAGTAATTCATCAAACTCATGGTTCTTCTCTTCAAGTTCTAGGTAGTGTTAAGATAAAAGATGGTTCATATTATAAGTTTCAAAATAAAAAATTTACTACAAAAGATAGTATAATAGCCTTTTCTGGAAATCCAAAGAATCCAATATTAGATATTTCGGCGATATATAATTCTATTAATTATGAAATAACTATACAAATAACAGGAAATCCTAATACTCCAAATATAATATTTTCATCAATTCCAAGATTAACAAAAGAGCAAATTTTATCTGTAATTCTTTTTGATAATGAAAATGCAGGAGATTCAAGTAGTGGAAATGATATGATGAAAATGATGGGTGGTGAAATAGCAAAATCAGCATTATCAGGAGTAGGCGTAAAGATAGACCACCTCTCTTTAGGTTCAGATGGAAGTATGGAAATAGGAAAAAAAATATCTGATAAAGTAACTATAATATATGTAAATGATGAAGTATCCAGTGCAAGATTGGAATATGATTGGAGTAAGAATATAAAATCAAGCATATCCAGCAATGGAGAAAGTAGTGGTGCAGATATAGTTTTTAGAAAAGAGTTTTAGATAAAAGAATACTAATTTATGGGTTGATATGATCATTGATTTAGAACGATTGTTATGATGTATTGTATTTAGGGATTTGATACTGGTGGGTCCTCGGGGACTCGAACCCCGGACCACTCGGTTATGAGCCGAGTGCTCTAACCAGCTGAGCTAAAGACCCGCTTGTTGTGGTATACTTTTCTTCCGATCAAATGATTTATGTTTAGAACTCATTATCACTTTCGAGTCAGTATTATACAACAAATCTCTTTTAAAAGCAAGTAAATTTTGCAAAATACCAAAAATAATTGCAAAAATGATAAAAGATGTACCTCCATGGCTAAAAATTGGTAGTGGGAGACCTACAACTGGAGCTAATCCTATAATCATGTAGATATTTACTCCCATATATACAAAAAATAGAAATGCTAATCCAGAGGATAGTGTTATAACTAAATAATCCGTGCTATTATTCCTTGTTATACTAAGAAGATGAATTATAAGAAATATATATAAAATAACTACACTCATCATTCCTACAAAACCCCATCTTTCACCTAAATATGCAAATATAAAGTCACTAGATGATATGGGAAGAAATTTTAATTGTGTTTGTGTAGCTTCATCTTTTTTATTTCCATACATTCCACCAGACCCAATTGCAATTAATGCTTGTTGAACATGATAACTAGGTTTTCCTATAAAATCTGTTATTCTTTTTTTTTGGTAATCATGTAAATTTGAATACAGTAATGGGGCAGATAAACCTAATCCTACAATTATAAATACCCATATTTTCCAATTAATACCAACAATAAATAGAGTCCCATATCCTGTAATTAATAAAACTAAAGCAGTCCCTAAATCTGGTTCTTTGGCTATTAAAATAAAAGGAACTAATATAATAACTGATAATTTGATAAAATCTTTTATATTGTAACCTTTTATTGATGGTGGATTTTTACTAATAAAATATGCCAACATGAGTAAAACACTTACTTTTATAAATTCTGATGGTTGCATTGTAAAATTAGTAAATGGAATCTCTATCCATCGTTGAGCTCCGAGTATCTTTTTACCTATAAACTCAACTGCTATTAATAATATAAGATTGCCTACATAAAATACTGGCACAAACCACCATAAAATTTTACGCCACGGTATGAAGCAAGATAAAAAAAATACGATAAAACCAATAGCATAATATATCATCTGTTTTTTGAATAGTGCTTCACTAATTTCATATACAAGAAGCGATGACATAACAAGAAGGGGTATTATTTGTATCATTAAAATATAATTAAAATATTTAAATAAACCTTTACTTCGTTCTATCCATTCAACTATATCATTCATCTTGTTATAACCTCAAATTTTTAGATATTATATCTTAATTATTTAGAAATTTCATCTAAAAGTATTTCACCCATAGCATCAGCATCTTTACAAACAGTTGATGCTCTCTCTTGAACTACAACTGGTACAAACTTATCATCAAATGTAAAAACCATTTTAAAATATCTAAGATTTCTCTCTGTATTATCTAAAAGTTTTTTAAACTTAGCATCTTTATAATAGTGAGAAGCTTTTAAAGTTATAATAGAGTTTGTATATATTTCAACACCTTTATTCCAATGCTCTTCTATTGTCGGGTCTTCTAGTTTCCACATTTTCATCATATAGTGAGCTGATAATCTTTGAGATGAAGCATCTATTTCAATAATAGCATTTAATTCATCTCTATCTTTTGGTTTATCTTTATCTAAAATATATTTTTTCATATTAGCTAATTCTATAATGACGGAACGAATATTAGCATGAATAAATAATCCTTCTTTTCTCATTCTTTTAGAATCATTATTTTTTAGAGCTGTTAAAAGAGCTTTTTTTACAGGTTTCCAAGCTTTTTTTCCATTTTTTATATTATCCTGAATAGCCTTATCTTTATAGTTTTTCTCTATACTATCTATAGCTCCTTCATACTCTAATATACCCTTAAGTAGTCTTTTTTCTGGAGCTTTATAACTAACACTTGTAGCAATAAGTGCATAAGTTTCTAATAAATGTCTCATATTAGTCATCTGCCCACCTATAGCTAAAACGGTATTTATACTCTTTCTAAGTTCTGAGGCTTGAGAAGTAGAGCTTAAACTGATAATTAATATTATTGTAGGTATTGTTAATTTTACTATTTTTAATATATTCATAATTTATTACCTTTCCTATTTGTCAAGTTTTGAATAAAGATTAGTGATATGACCCATCTTTTTTGTTATGTCATCAGCTGTATTAAATACAATTAATGGCAATCCACCAGCCTCTATATCAAGATAAAATTTATAAACTACACTCCACAATCTATCAACTTCTTGAAGCTTATCTTTTATCTGTTGATTATTAGTGCTATTTGCAAGGAGTACTTTATGATTTATTGTAAATTCTTCTACAGCTTTGCTCATTTGGTTAATTGTATTATCATCTTTAATCCCTAATTGATAAGCAATATAATATTTAGAAATCCTTTGTGCTAACATACCTTGTCTTGCAGAGGTATCTACAAGTGTAGAAGAAGATCCTGTCTTTGCAGATTTTTTTAGAGCTTTCATAACATACTCATTGCCTTCAAGCATAGACTCACTTAAATCCAGAACATATTGAGCGTTATCAATAGTAAACTTCTCTTTTGTTTTGATAACAATATCTTCATTATTCATCTCAACAAACTCTAAAAGATTAAGAATTTTTTCATCTGTAATAGATGATTGTAGTTTATTTTGAGCTGATGTAGAGTCTTTTAGTGTTTTAGACAGTTGTCTAGTAGCTTTACTGACAGCAACATCTCCTCCTTTATATAGATAATCTTTAGATATCCGTTGCGATAGCATTCTCTGTTGACCTGCTATATTAATGAGCTCAAGAGTAGATAATTTGTTATCTTTTGCCATACTCAAATCTGAAGCTAATATAAAAGATAGAATAGTAAATCCCACTCTTTTTTTCATCAAGCTTGTTTTAGTCATAATAATCCTTCTAAAAAATTTATCTTTTATTATAATTGAATTTACATTAATAGCTAAGTAATATTAATTTTATCTATCAAAATATAGATCTATTTTAAATTTTGATATAATTCGATACTTTAATGATAGATAAGGAAAAAATTATGTCAATATTATCTTACGATACAATAAAAAAAATACTATTTAAACTAGACCCAGAAACAGCACATGCACTTGGGGGTATCGCACTAAGAAGTGTTGTATATTGTAGACCCCTAATGCGTTCCATTAAAGATAGATATTTTATAACAGATGCCAGACTAGCTCAAAATATTTTAGGAATTGAATTTAAAAATCCTGTTGGATTAGGTGCTGGATTTGATAAAAATGGTCAATATATTACAGCTATGCCAACTTTAGGATTTGGATTTACCGAAATAGGAACAGTTACTCCAAAACCTCAGGATGGAAATCCAAAACCTAGATTATTTCGTCTTAAAGAGGAAGAATCTATTCAGAATGCTATGGGTTTTAATAATAAAGGTAGTGATTATATGCTGAATAGATTAAATAAACTCTATTTTGTAGATTATCCAATTGGCATAAATATTGGTAAAAATAAACTAACGACAGAAGATGATGCTCTAAATGATTATGAAATGCTTCTTAGAAAATTTAAAGATTACGGTGATTATGTCGTTATTAATATATCCTCTCCAAATACAGTTGGATTAAGAGATTTACAGAATGAAACATTTATTAAATCTCTATTTGAACTAGCTAAGACGATAACTACTAAGCCTATATTTCTTAAAATAGCTCCTGATATGACTCCAAAAGATGCTATTGATATATCTGAAGTAGCAATAAAGTATGGGGCTTCTGGGATTATTGCAACAAATACAACTATAGATTATTCATTAACTCCAAATGCAAAAGATTTTGGTGGGATTAGTGGAGCTTTATTAACTAAAAAGAGTTATGAATTATTTAGAGAACTTGGAAAAGCTCTTCATGATAAAACTATTTTAATATCAGTAGGTGGTATAGATTCTCCTGAAGAAGCATATAGAAGAATTAAAGCTGGAGCTTCATTAGTCCAAGTATATAGTATGTTAGTTTACAAAGGACCTATTTTAATTAAAAATATAAATGAGGGATTAATAGAATTACTAAATAAAGATGGATATAAACATATTAGTGAAGCTATTGGTGCAGATTGGAAAGAGAGTAAATAATGAAAGATATTATACAGTGGTTAAAGGATAATGGTGATTTAAAGATTATAGATGAGCCGTTGGATATAGAGTTAGAAATTCCTCATACGGCTTATATTGAAGTTAAAAAAGAGAATTCAAGACCTATTCTATTTACAAAACCTATTAGTAAATCCAGAGGTATAGAGTATGATATTCCTGTTTTGATGAATATATTTGCAAATAAAGATATAACTAAAAAGATATTTGGTAAAGAACCAGATGATATAGCCTCAAATATAGCTGAACTACTTAAATTAAAGCCACCAAAAGGGTTTATGGATAAATTATCAATGCTTCCAAAACTTATATCTCTAAAGAATGTATTTCCAAAACGCCTAAAGGGCAAAGGGATTTGTCAAGAGATTATTATCAATAAAGATGAAGTAGATTTAGATAAATTGCCAATTTTAACCACTTGGAGTGGGGATGGTGGACCTTTCATTACAATGGGTCAAGTTTATACTCAAAGTCTTGATGGAAATATGGCAAATGTTGGAATGTATAGATTACAACAATATGATAAAAATCATTTGGGAATGCATTGGCAAATACATAAAGATGCTTCTCATTTCTTTGACCAATATCAAAAAGCTGGTAAGAAAATGCCTGTATCTATAGCTATTGGTGGAGACCCTTTATACATCTGGTGTGGACAAGCTCCTCTACCTTATGGAATGTTTGAGATGATGTTGTATGGATTTGTTAGAAATAAAAAGGCACAACTTGTTAAATCTATAACTAATGATATATATATTCCTAAAGATGTAGATATAGTTATAGAGGGATTTGTTGACCCATCAAAAATGGAAATAGAAGGACCTTTTGGAGACCATACAGGATATTATACGCTAAAAGAACCTTATCCAGTTATGGAAGTTGAAACAATTACTATGAGAAAAAACCCAACTTTTGTTGCAACAGTTGTTGGAAAACCTCCATTAGAAGATAAATATATGGGTTGGGCAACAGAGAGAATATTTCTACCATTACTTCAAACAACAGCTCCAGACCTCATCGACTATTATATGCCAGAAAATGGTGTATTTCATAATCTTATTTTAGGAAAGATGAAAGTAGCTTATAAAGGACATGCTCAACAGTTTATGCATGCATTTTGGGGTATTGGACAGATGAGTTTTGTAAAACATGCAATATTCATAGGTGAAGACTCTCCAGAACTTGAAAATAATTTAGAGATTACAGAATATATACTAAATAGAATAGATAAAAATAAAATATTAATTACAGGTGGAATAGTAGATGCATTAGACCATTCAAGTCCAGAAAGTTTAGTAGGTGGTAAACTTGGAGTAGATGCAACAGGTGATGAGGTCAAGCATGGAATTGAAGAGTTCCTTAGCGATGATGAACTATTTAAGCGTATAAAATCTATATATAATAATGTATGTGAACTAAAGCAATATATGACTCATACAAAAAATCCAATTACAGTTATATCTATAGATAAAGATAAATCTCAACTAGAAGTAATTAAATTATTGTCTTCTTTAGATAAACACATAAAAATATTAGTAATAGTTGATAGTAATACAAACACAATAGATAATCTATATATGTTATTATGGAGAGTAGTTAATAATATAGATGCTAGAAGAGATATAATAACTACACCATTTATAGCAATAGATGGAACAAATAAGAATTTATTAGATGGATATGAAAGAGAGTGGCCAGAGGATACTCTTTGTGATAAAGATACACTAGATAAATTACAAAAAATAGGTGTTATAGATATAGATGAAAAGTTCATCAAAAGATTTGGACTTTTATAATGAAAAAAATATTATTATTACTTACATTGTCAACTCTATTATTTGGAAATGAAATCGAAGAGCTATAAATATACCATATTATGTTATTAATAAACCAAAAAAATATCAGAATGAATTTAAAAAAGCTCTACTACTAGGTATTAAAAAAGATAAAAAATATAGGTATAATTTTAGTAAAGCAAAAACAATAACTCTATTTTGCAATGGTTCTTGGTGTGGACAATCTCCATCAATGATAAGAACACTTCTTTTAATTGGATATCCTCCAAATAAAATAAAATGGTATCAAGGAGGAATGGATGATTGGCTTGGTATGAACATGACATCAACTAGACCATAAGAATTTTTTACTCTTATGGTCTAATAAATAGGACAATAAGACCTATAATTAATCCTACTAAAAACTCAATTATGAGGTTGAAAATAAGTGGTAAAGGATATAATAAATGATGAAAATAATCTATGTTATGTAAAAATATTCCACCTGCGACTAAAAGCATTGCAATAGTTCCGATAACAGTTAATCCTTTGATTATTTGAGGTAAAGATTTAATCAAAATTGAACCTATTAAATTAAACCCTCTATCTTTTAACCAAAATCCTAAATCATCCATTCTAATAATCAAAGCAACTATTCCATAAACTCCTATTGTAGCTATAATAGATACAAATGATACAACCATTATTTGTATGGCTAAACTCTCTTCAAAAACTGTACCTAAAGCTATAATAATTATCTCTATTGATAATATAAAGTCTGTTAATATAGCTGATTTAACTTTTTTGTCTTCATAATCTTGAAAGTTGTCTTCGGATAGTTTTATGTTTTCTATAATATTTAACTCTTGATGAGGTATAAAATATTCATATATTTTTTCTGCACCTTCATAAGCTAAATAGACTCCACCCATCATTAAAATAGGTAAAATTGCCCAAGGAGCAAATGAACTAAGCAAAAATGCAAAAGGTAAAATAATTAGTTTATTAACAAAAGATCCTTTAGAAATTTTCCAAAGCACTGGCAACTCTCTTGAGGCACTAAATCCAGAAGCTTTTTGAGCATTAACTGCTAAATCATCGCCTAATACTCCAGCTGTTTTCTTAGTAGCAATCTGCCCCATTGTTGCAGCGTCATCTAGTAATATAGCAATATCATCAAATACTGCAAAAAATCCTGCTGACATTTTAATCTCCTTTTATATTAAAAATCAAATGGGTGTTTTATCATAACCCACATATTAACACCTTCATCACCATAAGCTACATCAAATCTTACTGGCAATTCAGCAGCCATAACTCTAAGAGATAAACCAACATCAAATTTCATATCACTAATTAAATTAGCATCATAGTCATCACTGACAGCTCCTGCTTCAACAAATCCAACAATTTGAAACCAATCTATCGCTATAGGAGAATTATCTTTTAAAAATTTCTCACTTTGAAATGGATTATATTTTAATGTACTTCTATATTCAGCTGTTCCATATAAGACAGCTTTTCCAGAAAATCTATTGCTATCATACCCTCTCATTTTAAACATACCACCAAGTCTTCCACCCTCATCAAGAGGAGGTCTATTAGATGCAACATAAGGCATTATCTCACTATCATTATCCCAACTGAATGAATATCCTGTCCAAGTGCTGAAAGCTAATATATCTTGTTTACTAAATGAAAAATTATCCAATTCAAAATATTTATTATATTTAAATTCTAAAAAATCCCAACTTTGAAGATTATCACCACTTCCACTATCATTAGAATATTTAAGTAAAAAACTATAACCTCTTGATGGATTTACTTTAAAGTCTGTATTATCATGTTCCATAAAAACTCTAAATCCACTACTTTTCCACTCTTGAAGTTCTCTCCAATTATCATACTCTTGTGATATATAAAATGATTCTATTCCAAGAGTTGTTTCTCCTGTAGTAAATACCTCACCATTACCTTTTCCCTCTCTTCCTAAGGCAAAACCATCTTTTAAATTAAATCTTCCATTTGGATTTTCAAGCCCATCACCAATAGGTAATACATATCGAAGTTTTGTAGATAAATAATTTACTTCTCCAGAGCTAATTAATACATTCTTCTCTTGAGAGTTCATAGAACCATCTTTATAATACCTTCCTTTTGGAGTGCTTTTATTTAATCCCCAGAAAGAGAAAAAAAGTCTATCTGTATATGGTATTTTTAAATTAGAGAAAGATAAGAAAGCTCCTGAAAAGTTCTCTTTTGTATCTACTCCATTAGTAACAACATCTTCTTCTGAACCATACATTATTGATGATACTAAAGTGGTATTATCTTGAAGCAATCCTTGTGCAATAGTTCCAACTCCACCAACAACTCCTGTACTATCAGAAACGAAAGCGTAAGGTAAAATAATCCATTCACCACTCTTCTCTATATCTATAGTATTATCATTTTCTTGAGCTAATAATATATAACTTGTTAGTGCTATTATTAATGATGTTTTTTTCATATTTTATTTCTTCCTTTTTTAGTTATCATATTATATCCTCTCTATGCTATAATTAATAGATTAAATATAATTGGAGTTTTAAAATGCAATCAAAGAGTATATATATTGCGTCAAATCAGCCAGAAGGTGGCAGTTTGGCTATCACTATTGGTCTTATGAGTACATTAAAAGGTAAATATAAAAAAGTGGCATTTTTCCGTCCAATTATACCTAATGATTCAACTAATGAAAGTGATATAGATTTTATGATTAATTACTTTGAATTAGATATGGATTATAATGAATGTTTTGGATTTAAAGTAGATGAATATATAAATGCTTATGCTACAAATACAGAAGATGAACTATATCAAACACTTATTTCAAGAATAAAAACTTTAGAAGATACTCATGACTTTGTGCTTATTCAAGGCTCTTCTAAATATCAATTTGAGACTTTATTTGATTTCGATATAAATTTGCGTATAGCTAGAAATTTAGGAACTTTATATATTCCTGTATTAAATGCAAAAGATAAGAATATTTATGATGTTATTACTCAAGCAAGTATTGTAAAAGAGGCTATAAAAGAAGAGGGTTGTATTCATTTGGCCACATTTGTTAATAGATGTGATAAGAATATCATCAATGATTTAAAATCATATCTTCAAAAAAAAGAGAATGAGCAAATATATCTATTTCCTGAAGATACAGAATTAGCAAGTCCAACACTTAATCAATTATACCATGAATTAGGAGCAATTAAAATTTTTGGTGATGATTCCCAGTTAGATAGATTAATTTATAATAATAAAATAGCAAGTATGGGCGTAGAAAAGTATTTAGAACATATAGAGGATGGTGATTTGGTTATAGTTGCAGGAGATAGAGTTGATATTATACTCTCATCTATAATATCTTTCTATGCACCTAATCATGCTAATATCTCAGGTCTTTTATTAACAGGTGATATAAATCTTAGTAAAAAAGTATTAAATATATTGAATGATTTAGATAAAAGTGTTCTTCCTATATGGTGTTTAAGTGATAACAGTTTCCAAACTATTAAAATGATAGAAGAGATAAAACCTAAAATAATGCTACAAGATACAAAAAAAATCTCATTAGCAAAAGGTTTGTTTGATAAATCTATTAATATGGAAAGGTTATCTAAGCAATTTTTTAATAGTTCTAATAATATTTTGACACCTGTAATGTTTGAGTATCAAATTTTAGAAAAAGCTCAATCAAATAAACAGAGAATTATTTTACCAGAGAGTAGTGATGAAAGAATCTTACGAGCTACAGATATACTACTTCATAGAGATATAGTAGATATAATATTATTGGGTAATAAAGAAGAGATAGAACATAGAAGCTCACAATTAGGATTGGATATATCTGGAGCAACCATTATTGACCCTAAATCATCAAGAATGTTAATAGACTTTGCTCATACATTCTATCTTATGAGAAAAGATAAAGGGTTAAGTAAAAAAATGGCTTGCGATACAATGGATTTAGTAAGTTATTTTGCAATCATGATGATATATAAAGGTCTAGCAGATGGAATGGTATCAGGGGCAATACACACAACAGCTGATACAGTTAGACCTGCTTTACAAATTATTAAAACTAAACCAGATATAGATATTGTATCAAGTCTGTTTTTTATGTGTTTAGATACAAAAGTGTTAATATATGCAGATTGTGCTATTAATCAAAATCCAAATGCTCAAGAGTTAGCATCTATTGCAATAACATCTGCAGATACAGCTATAAATTTTGGAATAGTACCTAAAGTAGCAATGTTGTCATATTCAACAGGAGATAGTGGAAATGGTAAAGCTGTTGAAAAAGTTAGAGAAGCCACAAGAATAGCTAAAAAGCTTAGACCAGATTTAATAATAGATGGTCCTATGCAATATGATACAGCAATTGATAAAGATGTAGCAAAACAAAAACTACCAAACAGTAAAGTTGGTGGAGAGGCTACACTATTTATATTTCCTGATTTAAATACAGGTAATAATACATACAAAGCAGTTCAAAGATCTACAGGAGCTTTAGCAATTGGTCCAATACTTCAAGGACTTAAAAAACCTATAAATGATTTAAGTCGTGGATGTCTAGTTGATGATATTGTAAATACAGTAGCAATTACAGCTATTCAAGCACAACAATCAAAAGGGAGTTGAGATTATGAAAAAGATACTTATACTTAATGCAGGAAGTTCGTCAATTAAATGTCAATATTTTATAGGTGAGCTTAGCGTAGCATCTATATTAATTGAAGAGATAGGAGATGAAAATGGTAGTGACTGTACTTTATGGTATGCAAATAATAGAAATACGAACAGAAGATTTTTAGGAAACCATACTGAAGCTATTAATGAAATTATATCTATGCTTATGCACTCTGGAGTCCTGCCATCAATTGTAGATATTGACGGAATTGGTCATAGAGTTGTACATGGTGGAGATAGTTTTATTGCACCCACTAAGATTACAGATAGAGTAATTAAAGAAATAGGAAATTTAATTCCATTAGCTCCATTACATAACAAAGCTAATCTTGATGGTATCAAAATAATGAATAAACAATATCCACACATTCCACAAGTTGCTATATTTGATACATCATTTCATAGTACAATTCCATACTATGCCTATCTTTATGCAATACCATATAATATGTATGAAGAGTTAAGTATAAGAAAATATGGATTTCATGGAACATCTCACTCCTTTGTATCTAAAGAGTGTGCAAAATTATTGAATACAAATATAGAGGAGATTAACATTATATCTATGCATTTAGGTAGTGGAGCAAGTATATGTGCTATTCGTGGAGGTGAAAGTATTGATACATCTATGGGTATGACTCCTCTCAATGGATTAATAATGGGAACTAGGTGTGGAGATATTGACCCAGCCATAGGTTTATATATATCTAATAAAAGAGGAAAAACTATTGAAGAGATAAATGATATTTATAATTATCAAAGTGGTTTAAAAGGAATTTGTGGTCAAAGTGATATGAGAGAAATTATTCATAATGCAAATACGAAAGGTGATAGATTATGTAATATAGCATTAGATATGTATGTATATAGAATAAAACAATATATAGGTTCTTATGCAGTTTCATTAGGTAGAGTAGATGCAATAATATTTACAGGTGGAGTAGGAGAGAACTCTTCAATTATCAGAGAAATGATATGTGAGGGACTAGGTGGACTTTTGGGTATATTGATAGATAAAGAAAAAAATAATCATATCAATAATCAGCTAGTACATAAAAATGATAGTAAAGTAAAAATATGTGTAATACCTACAAATGAAGAGTTATCTATGGCTAGAGATATATCTAAGCTTTTAAATTAATTTATATAATCATAAGTTGATGGATAATTACATTTGAGTTTTTTTCTTTCTATCTTAACTGTGCTATAAGTCATATTTTTAAATACAATTAGAACGGTATTATCTAAGTCATCTTTATATGCTATGCGAGATAATTTACCTATCTTGTCTACTTGTATAGTATAGTTCTTAGACTTATATTTAGCTATATATACACTTTCACGATGAATTCGAGCATTTTTTAGGATATTATTTAAATCTAATCCATTATCTACACGATAAGCTGAAACTTGTTCTAAATCGTGATCAACAACTAATAAATCTTTACCATCTGTACAAACCTCTTTTTTTGTAGGTTGCTTATAGCTCCATTTGAAACTGTTTGTAGAGGAAAAGAGAATATTCCCACTATATTTAATCTTTTTATTTTGATCAGTTGTAATAGTTTGCGTAAAATCTGATTGAAAACTTTTCGGCAAAAGTATATCATAAGAGTAAAGCATACTACTACATAGAATAGACAGAATAATTTTATTTTTTATTATTCTGTACATCTTTTTCTTCTGTATCTTTTGTCAATTTGCTTGATTTATTAGTATTGGAAGATTTTGTTGCAGTTGTAGTTGTAGTTGAAGATTTCTTTTTGGTTGTTGTTTTTTTATAAACATCTTTATCAATATTTTGTGATAAAGATGAACCAATACCTGTTACATTTTCTATATCAGACATAGTTTTGAATGGAGTTTTTGCTCTATATTTAATAATAGCGTCAGCTTTTTTAGAGCCAATACCTTTTATTTTCATTAATTCACTTTTTGGAGCTTTATTTAAATCTTGAACGCTCATGCCGAATGCCATGCTTGTAGCTAAAACTAATGCTAAACTAATAATCTTTTTCATAGATATTTCCTTGAATTTAATTTTTCTTACAATATTATATACTTTTTTCTTTTAAAAATAGATAAGCTTTAAACTTCATTATTATTATTATTTAATATAATTGCAAATATAACAACTTATATCTATTAAAAGGAACTATCTTGTCTATTACTAAAATTATTAAAGAACTTATAACTCAAAGGACTCTGGTCATAGATGGGGCTATGGGTACACAAATCCAATCACTTAATATTCCTTCTACTGCATGGTTAGATAGTAAGGGTGTAGACCAAGAGGGATGTAATGAACTTTTAAATGCTACAGCTCCAAAACTTATTGGACAAATACATAATAGATATGCCTTAGCAGGTGCTGACCTCATCAAAACTAATACATTTGGAACTATGCCTTGGGTATTAGATGAGTATCAGATGGGTGATAGAGCTTATGAATTAACAAAAAAAGGTGCAGAACTTGTAAAACAAGTTTGTGAAGAACATAGTACAGTTGATGAACCACGATTTGTATTAGGTTCTATAGGTCCGGGTACAAAATTGCCATCTTTAGGGCATATTCATTATGATGAGATGTATGCAGGATATAAGATAGTAGCAGAGGGGCTTATTGATGGTGGTTGTGATATATTTTTATTAGAAACTTGTCAAGACCCACTACAGATAAAATCAGCTATTCATGCTTGTAATGATGCATCTAAAGAGAGAAATATAGATATACCTATTATGGTATCTGTAACTATTGAATTAAGTGGTTCTATGCTTATAGGTACAGATGCCTCAACTATTGTGACTATCTTAGAGCCATTTGATATATTATCTTTAGGATTTAATTGTGGAACAGGTCCAGACCAAGTTAAAAAACATTTAAAAACACTTAGCGAATTATGTAAATTCCCAATATCGGTTCACTCTAATGCAGGAATGCCACAAAATAGAGGAGGGTATACATATTATCCAATGGGACCAGATGAGTTTACAGCAAAACAATTAGAGTTTACACAGTTTGATGGAGTTAGTTTTTTAGGTGGTTGTTGTGGTACAACTCCTCAACATATAAATGCACTAAAAAAAGCAGTTAAAAATATAAAACCTAAAGCACCAACAGGTGATGTAGCTCCATCAATAGCTTCACTTTTTAACTCAACAGAGCTATATCAAAAACCAGCACCACTTTTAATAGGCGAAAGAAGTAATGCAACAGGTTCAAAAGCATTTAGAGAGCTTATTATTGCAGGAAATCATGAAGGAACTTTAACCGTTGGTCAAGCACAAGTAAGAGATGGAGCTCATTGTCTTGATGTAAATGTAGAGTTTGCAGGACGAGATGGGGCTACAGATATGAGTGCAATAATGGAACTTTATAACCAAAAAATTCTATTGCCATTAATGCCTGATGCTACAAGAGTTAATACAATGGAAGCAGGACTTAAGTGTATTGGTGGAAAACCTATTATTAATTCTGTAAACTTAGAAGATGGAGAGGATAAATTAGATGCTATATGCTCTTTAGCCAAGAAATATGGAACAGCTCTTGTATGTTTAACTATTGATGAGGTAGGAATGGCAAAAACTACAGAAGATAAAATAGCACAAGCAGAGAGAATATATAATTTATGCGTAAATCGTCACGGAATAGACCCTAGAAATCTTATATTTGATATGCTAACTTTTACAGTTGGTTCTGGTGATGTAGAGTATAGAGATGCTGCTATTCAAACTCTTGAAGCCATTAGAGAATTACATAAAAGACACCCTGAAGTTGGGTCAACCTTGGGACTTAGTAATATATCATTTGGATTAGATATAAATTCCAGAAGATTTTTGAATTCAGTATTTTTACACCATTGCCTAGAAGCAGGTATGACCTCTGTAATTATAAATGTAAAACATATTGTACCATTAGCAAAGATGAATGAAGAGGATAGAGCGATATGTGAAGAGTTACTATTTTCTCCTGATGACCAATCTCTTTTTAAATTTATAGAACATTTTAGTGATAAGACTATAGAAGATGATGGAGCAGATGAGGCGTATGAAGCTATGAGTGAAGAGGAAAAAATTGCTAAACTTCTTCTTGATGGAGATAAAGAGCGAATGATACCTCTTGTTGAAGAAGCACGAAAAAATATGAATCCAGACAGAATAGTAAATGAGATACTTATTGATGCTATGAAAGTAGTGGGTGAACTGTTTGGAAGTGGACAGATGCAATTACCATTTGTATTACAGAGTGCAGAGACTATGAAAACTACTGTAGATTATTTGAATCCATATCTAACA
>JAMOSL010000209.1 GCA_027063105.1 Campylobacteraceae bacterium | reverse complement strand
ACCGTTGATTTAGATGCAAAAGAGTATCTTAGTTATCTATTTGGTAGAAATGGTTTTGCAGTTGTAAGAGATGGTCAAAAACTACCAAAAGTGATACCAGAAGTTTATATAAATTTAACAAAATAACAGAGGAAAATTATGGAAAAAATATACTATTTAGCTCAAGGTAATGAGGTTGAATTGTTTGAGGCATCTGCTTCTATGGATTTACCAATTTTAATAAAAGGTCCAACAGGGTGTGGAAAAACTAGATTTATTGAGTATATGGGAGAAAAATTAAATAGAAAAGTTTATACAGTAGTTTGTCATGATGATTTAAGTGCTTCTGATTTAATTGGTCGCCATTTAATAGATGAGAATGGAACTTTTTGGCAAGATGGACCTCTTACAAAAGCAGTTAGAGATGGTGGAATTTGTTATCTTGATGAGATAATAGAAGCTAGAAAAGATACAACTGTAGTGCTTCACTCACTTGCTGATTATAGAAGAGTTTTACCAATTGATAGAACAGGTGAAGTGATAGAGGCTCATCCAGATTTTATGCTAGTGGTATCATATAATCCAGGTTATCAAAATGTTCTAAAAGGGATGAAACCAAGTACAAAACAGAGATTTATATCTTTAGAATTTAACTATCCAAAAAGTGATGTAGAGAGAGATATTATTATAAAAGAGAGTGGCGTAGATGAAGATATTGCTGTAAAATTAGTATCAATAGCAAATGAGATAAGAAATTTAACAGATACAGATATTCAAGAAGCCGTATCAACAAGACTTTTAGTATATTGTGCTAAATTAATAGTTAAAGGATTTAACCCTTATGAAGCATGTATCCATACAATTGTTCAATCTCTTAGCGATGAAGATGATGTGCTGGAAGTTTTAGAAAAACTTGTTAGATTGTATTTTATAAATAGCAAAATTACTTAGTTTTAAATATTCTGCTATTTCTGTCTGCGTATAAGCATCTTCAATGGCATTGACTATAGTATTATCATTGTTATTTAGATTTAGATTTATTAAAATACTTTTTTAAAGTCTTAGCTTTTTCTTCTCTAAAGCTTCTTCTATACCTCTTCTAAGAATTGTATAGCTAGGTAGAGTTGTTGGTAATATTATATCATTTAAATCACCACTATGAATACATTTAAACTCTTTTTCACTTGTTGATATTATCTTTTTGAAAGTTAGCCAATATCTTCCTGCTACCTCATCAATAGTTCCATATTCATTATTTATTATTTCAACTGTTGCACCTACTGGTAAGACTATCTCGACACTATCACCTAAGCAAGTTTTATCTTTACATCTCCAAGTTTTACCATCTTCACTAACTAAAGCTACAACTTGATGTGTTCCATTTTGAATTGTAAACCCTTGTGATTGAGTATCATTCTTTTCAAAAGGTCTTGAGAGTAAGTAAGCATCTGTAAATCCTCTATTTTGAGTTGTATTTAATTCTGCTTGATAACGACTCTCTTTAAAATCATTATTATAATAATCATCTATTGCATGACGGTAAGCTTTTGTAACAACCCCTGCATAGTATGGAGATTTTGTTCGACCTTCTATTTTTAGCGAATCTATTACACCAGAAGCTAGAATTTTATCAATATGTGAAGCCATATTCATATCTTTAGCATTCATAATATATGTACCTATATCACTCTCTTCTTCTAATCTAAAAGTTGTATTGGTATCTGGATTATGTGCATAAATTTCATAAGGGAAACGGCAATCATTTGCACAACTTCCTCTATTTGGAACTCTACCTTTTTGAAGAGCTGATATTAAACATCTTCCACTATATGCAAAACACATAGAACCATGTACAAATATCTCTAATTCTAAATCTGGAATAGATGATTTAATCGCTTCACAATCTTTTAAACTAATCTCTCTAGCTACAATTATTCTTTTTACACCCAAATCATAATATACTTCTGCATCAAGTGCATTCATAACATTTGCTTGGGTTGAAAGATGGATTGGTATATCAGGAGCTATTTTATGAGCTAATTTAATAACTCCTGGACTAGATACAATAAGTGCATCAGGTTTTAGTTCTGCTATTTTTGCTATATGATTTTCATACAATTTAATTTGTGAGTTAAAAGGAAAGCTATTTATAGTTGAATATACTTTCTTTCCTAAATTATGAGCATACTCAATTCCTTTAGAGTAAGATTCCATATCAAACTCTTTACCAGAACGGATGCGTAATGAAAAGGTACTAGTCCCTCCATAAACTGCATCAGCTCCATAAGCTAATGCTATTTTTAATTTTTCTAAATTACCTGCTGGTGCTAATAGTTCTGCTTTTTGCATACTAACCTTTACTTTATTTTTTGATATAATTTTACTATAAAGATAGAAATATTTAGCTAAAATAATTATAAATTTTTTAAGGAGTGATAATGTCGATTAAATGTGCATTTTTATTTGCTGGGCAAGGTTCTCAAGCAGTAGGTATGGGAAAAGACTTTTTTGATAATAGTGAAGTAGCTGTTGATATGATAACTAAAGCTAGTGAAAGAACAGGTATAAACTTTGAGACATTACTTTTTGAAGAGAACGATGATTTAGAAAAAACAGAGTTTACACAACCTGCGATTTTATTAGTATCATCTATTGCTCATAAATTATTTGAAAATGAAATGGCAATAAAACCATATTATGCACTAGGTCACTCGTTAGGAGAATTTTCTGCTTTAGTAAGTGTTGGTGCTTTAGATATTATTGATGGCGTTGAACTTGTTAATTTAAGAGGTAAACTTATGGCAGAGGCTTGTGATGGACAAGATGTTGGTATGATGGTATCATTAGGACTTGATGATGATAAAGTAGAAGAGATTTGTGCAACTCAAAGAGATAATGGTTTAAAAGTTTGGGCAGTTAATTATAATGCTAAAGGGCAGATAGTTATTGCAGGTATCAAAGATGATTTAAAAGTTTTAGAGCTAATTCTAAAAGAGGCAAAAGCGAAAAGAGCAATGTTATTAAATATGTCTGTAGCTAGTCATTGTCCACTATTAGATAGTGCAGTTTCTCCATTATCAGAAAAATTAGATGAAGTAATTAGAGATGAATTCTTATCTTCAGTAATATCAAATGTAACAGCAGATAAATATAATACTAAAAAAGAAGCTTTAGATTTACTTGCTAGACAGTTAGTATCCCCAGTTTTATATAAACAATCAATTGCAAAATTTGATGATGAGGTTGATTGTTATATTGAGTTTGGGCATGGAGGAGTTTTGAAGGGGCTAAATCGTAGAGCTACTAAAAAACCTCATTTTATAGTTTCTGATATGGCATCACTTCAGACAACAATAGAAGAAGTTTCAAAGTTGGTACAGATATGAAAATAGCAATAATGGGTGCAATGCCTGAAGAGATAGAACCACTTTTATCTAAAGTAAAAAATATTAAAAAGACTGAGTATGCCTCTAATATATATTATGAAGCAGAGTATAAAGGGAAAGAAGTTGTTATCGCTTATTCTAAAATAGGTAAAGTTTTTGCATCTCTTACAGCTACTATATTAATAGAAAAATTTGGTTGTAAAAGTCTATTATTTTCTGGTGTAGCTGGAGGAATAGACCCTGATTTAGATATTGGAGATTTAATTATTGCTGATGGATTATGTCAACATGATTTAGATATTACAGCATTTGGTCATCCGTTTGGATTTGTTCCTGAAGGTGAGGTTTGTATCCCAACAGATCCCTATTTTAGAAAGGTTGCAAAAGAGATAGCTAAATCTCAAAACCTTCCATTAAAAGAGGGTATTATTGCCACAGGTGACCAATTTGTAGCAAATGTAGAGAGAAAGAATTGGATTTCAAAAACATTTGACGCACATGCTTTAGAGATGGAAGGTGCTAGTGTTGCAGTTGTATGTAATGCTTTAGATATTCCATTCTTTATATTAAGAGCAATTAGTGATAGTGCAGATATGGATGCAGGTTTTGATTTTGATAAATTCTTAGAGGGGTCAGCTAAAGTAAGTGCCAATTTTATATTAGACATGGTAGAGAAGATTGAGCAGAAATAGATTTAAAGTCAACCTAAGTAAAAAACTATTAAGAGTAATTGGTAAAACAAATGGTGAATTTAAATTAATAGGGGAAGGTGATAAAGTTCTAGTTGGACTAAGTGGAGGGAAAGACTCCCTTGCTCTGATTCATGCTTTAAAATATATTCAAAGACATGCACCATTTAATTTTGAATTTGAAGCTTGTACAATTCATTATGGAATGCCAAATGAAGATTATAGTTATTTAAAATCTCATTGTGAAGAGAATGATATAAAACATACAGTTTATGAAACTGGAATATTTAATATTTCACAAGATGCAATTAGGGAGAATAGTTCATTTTGTTCGTTCTTTTCAAGAATGAGAAGAGGCGCTTTATATACTTATGCAGATAATAATGGATTTAACAAAGTAGCTCTTGGACATCATTTTGATGATGCAGTTGAGAGTTTTTTTATGAATATGTTTTATAATGGAACTATTCGCTCAATGGCACCAATATATAAAACAGGTAGAGGATTTCATTTAATTCGCCCACTTATAGAAACAAGAGAAAAACAACTAAGAGCATTTGCAGATGATAATAATTTAAATACCATAGGTGATGAATCTTGTCCTGCTATGATAAAAAATGTCAAATTACCACACGCTAGAGCAAATACAAAAGATTGGTTAAGTAGTTTAGAAAAAGATAATAAAAATGTTTTTAAGATGATAAAAGCATCATTTAAACATATACATGATGACACCTTATTAGACCCTAGTCGGTGGGATAGGGATGATATTTATAACTAATTAAAGGGAACTGATGAAAACTAATCAAGATATGATAGTTAATATAGGTAATAACCATACAATAAAAATTGGACATTTAAATAGAATTGGTAGATTATCGGATATTTTTACTATAGGTAATATTTATAGATTAAGTGAAGGGTTAAGGGAAGTATCTATCTCAGAATGGTTAAGAAAAGAGAATGTTTGGGAGTTTATTTATGAAGTGGAAATAAAATATGGAGATAAAATGCAAAGTGTGGATTCCACACTTTGTATTTTGGAGTATAAAAATAAATCAGGACAGATAGATTATTCAAAACTAATAAAACAATTTTCTGTTATTAAGTCTCAAAGAGGAGGGAAGCCAGAGAATAGAGGTGTTTGGGCAAATTTATATATTCTATTAAAAGCAGGAGCTTATTTATCTCCCAAACTTGAATTAGAGATATATGAAGTTTTTATTAATCATAAAATTCTTGAATGGAGAGATATAGGAGGAGATAATTATAAAGAGTTAAATATAGCAATTAACACTTTACCTGATAGAAAAGACAAAAATAATCACGGTATTTTTATTCAAGTAGCTAAACAATTTCGTAAAAAATTAGAAATCTTGGATAGTAGAGGCTATAACAAAGAAGAGCATAATTCTTTAATTCAGGAAACAAGAGCAAAATGGTTGAATAATTTGATTTTTGCAATTGATACAGAACTTATTATAAGTTATAAACAACTTATAGAAACATTGGAAAAGTTAAAATAAAATTATAATGCAAAAGAATCTAAAACCACCATTTATTTGGGATTATTTTTCTGACCAACCTTATCCTCTTAAAGATAAAAAATATAAGAGACTTAAGCGTTGGAATTCTATTAAAGATATGCTTCCTTTGCTTTTAAGTAATATTATATTTTTTCCTTTATCTATTTTTACTATGAAATTATTTCAAGATAATCAAGTTATAGAATATGGTATTGGTGTTAATCTTGATAAAGGTGATAAGCAAATTGAGCTAGTAGAAGAACTAGGTGTTAGACATTTAATTATTCGTATGCCTCTTTGGGATATAGTTAGATTAGATGAGTATATTAGTTTTGCAAAGAGTTTTGGAGATGATAAAGAGATTCTTATTAATATAATGCAAGATAGGGAGAATATAGAAAATCATAATCTTTTAAGAGATAATATTAGTAAAATATTTAATGGATTCAGAGATATATCTAGTGAATTTCAAATAGGAACAGCTATTAATCGTACAAAATGGGGATTTTTCTCGGTTAAAGAGTATTTAGATTTTTATAAAATAATTCAAGATATTAGAGATAAAGATTTTACTAATATTAAATTAATAGGTTCGTCTGTTATAGACTTTGAATATCATTATACTGTTAGAAGTCTCTTTAATTTATATTCTATTAAATATGATAGATTATCTTCTCTTTTATATGTAGATAGACGAGGAAGCCCAAACAATACACAAATGGGTATCTTTGATACTAAAAATAAAATATCTATGTTGTATGCCTTAGCGAAACTATCTACTAAAACAGAAAATGAAATATATATTACAGAGGTAAATTGGCCTATTAGTAATACTGCACCTTATGCTCCAACTTCAGAATTAGAATGTGTTAGTGAAGATTTATATAATGATTATATTTTAGAATATTTAGAAATAGCTAAAGAGAGTAAAAAAATTAAAAGAGTTTATATTCATCAATTAATAGCTCGAGGATATGGATTAGTAGATGATAGTAATAATAAGATAAGAAAGATGAAAGCGTTTTATAGTTTAAAAGAGATTATCAAATAGGTCGATTTGTTTCTGTTTTTTTAATATCAATATTATCAAATAACTCTTTTATAGATTTTGACTTTTTGATTTTTCTATATTTTGCTTTATTTTTATACCTTTTAGATTTTTTTAATTTCTTACGCTTTTTGGTAACGCATTGATTATAATATTTTGAAGGTATTACTCTTTTACAGACAACTACTCTATTACGATAATATCTTTTTTTTAGGCTTGTTCTAATAACTCTTTTTTTACTGCTACTTGCATGTATAAAATAGTTATTACCGATATATATACCTACATGATTAATTTTTCCTCTTGGTCTTTTTCTTGTATCAAAGAAGATTAAATCACCGTATTTAAGTTTTTTTATTGATACTCTTTTCCCGTATCTTGATTGCTCTATTGCTCTTCTTGGTAGCCATAGATTCATACTTCCATAAGTATAATATGTGAGTCCTGAACAGTCAAAAGAACGAGGACCTTCTTCTGCCCATCGGTATCTTTTTCCGTAACTCTCTTTTAACATTACACTCAATGCACCCTTGCTAGGTTTAGCATATCTCACTACTGGCTTGTGAAGAGTATAATCATGTTTAGTGGAACAAGCTGTAAAAAGTAAGATTAATATAAAGAAGATAAAAGACTTTATTAAGTTTTTCATCTTGGTATTTTATTTGGAACTCTCATTCCTGTTTGCCATGGTGTAGTATGTCTTCTTGTAGTTGTTTTAGCCCTATTGATTCTTCCATGACAAGTCATATATAATTTTCTTTCATCTTTACTCAGGTATCTTCGACATATTTTAACTCTTTTTCTATATCTAGGCTCATCTTTAAAATTTGTATATAGTACTTTTCTATCTTTACTACTAGCCTGTGCAAACCAACCATTTCCTAAATATATTCCAACATGATTAATTCTTCGGCTTTTATAATAAGTTGAACCAAAGAATATTAAATCTCCATAAGTTAAATCTTCAAATTTTACATATTTACCCATTTTTGCTTGTTCTCTAGCTACTCTTGGGATTGAAACACCCATTTGACCATATATATTATAAGTTAATCCAGAACAGTCAAAAGCATTTGGCCCTTCTTCTGCCCATACATAAGGTTTATCAAGATGTTTTCTAAGAAGTTTTTCAATATTCTTTCGTTTTGGTTTACAAATTACTTCTGGTTTGATGACATCATAGTTTGGATAACTATAGCTTTTAGCACAACCAGTTAGAAGTATAGTTACCAAGAAAGAAATTAAAATAAAAAGTTTAGTATAAATGGTTTATCCTTGTTATGTTTATTACTAAATAATTATAACAGAGAAGAGTTAATGTTTTATAAAATGATATAAATACTCTTGATTTCCAGATTTTCCAATTACTTTAGATGCTTCTTTGTATACTAATTCCCAATTTAAATTATTAGATTGTAATTCAAATATCTCTTTTTTTCTTTCAATTGCATCATTATCAATAACTACACCCTTACTATTTCTTCTAACATCTTTTCCAACTTCAAATTGGGGCTTATATAAAATAATAATATCTGAATTCACAGAAGCTAAATTATTTATCTCCTCTATAATATGTAGAATAGATATAAATGATACATCACAACTTATAACTTCAAATTCCTTAGTGGATTTGAACTCTCTAATATCTGTCTCTTCATTTATCGTAACTCGTTCATCTTTTTTAAGAGATATATGAATCTGCTCTTTTCCAACATCAACACACTCAATAGAAGCAACATTATTCTCTAAAAGAATTTGAGCAAAACCACCTGTACTTGAACCTATATCTAAGGCTACTTTATCTTTCAAATTTATATTGTGAGACATAAGAAAACTTTCTAGCTTTCTACCAGCTCTACTTATATAAAATTTTTCATCTTCTATATCTATAATACTATTTGTATTAACTTTAGCAGATGGTTTAATAAGTCTACCATCAACTCTAATCTTACCGTTCTTAATCGCTTCTAATGCACGATTACGACTCTCAAAATAGCTATTTTCAACTAAATATTTATCAATTCTCATAAATCTCCTTCCTCATATCTAAAAACTTTAGGCTCTTTAGCCAAGTCACTTATATCCCATAATAATTTCTGTTCTATTTGTTCTTTTGGTGCAAATAGGATATTATCTTTATCTTTAATCCCTTTATAATTTACTAACCATTTTATAACTTTATTTTGTAAAGCTGAACCAGCCCATCTTGAATGTTTGCTATTAACCAAAATTACAACTGTATATAAAGTTCCTGTTTTTGCTCTTACATATCCTGATATATTTTTGACTCTATCTAGTGTTCCAGTCTTCATCCATGCTCTATTTCTTACTATGCTTTGAGCAAATCTTCTTTTAATAGTTCCATCTTTACCTGCAATTGATAAAATATTTAACCATCTATCGCTGTAGCTCTTATATGCGTGGTCTAAAACTTTTGCCATACTTCTTGATGTTACTTTAGAGCTTCTTGATAGTCCACATCCATTGTCTATACAAGTTTTAGAGTAGTTCAAAAGATGATAACGATTCAAAACTCTCTCAACAGCTTTTCTACCTTTTGCAAGAGTTGCTGGAGCTCCATATATTTTTGCCCCAAGAGTTAATAATAGATGTCTTGCAAATAGATTATTACTTTTTTTTGCTGTCACAGATATTATATTTTCTAATCTATCAGAGTAATGTATGTATATCTTTTTTGAACCTGATGGAACTTTTGACAGTACCATTTTACCCTTATATTTAATACCTTTTTTACGAAATTCATTTTTCAAAGCATTATAGAACTCTTTATATGGTTTTGTAATGATATATTTGTAATATCTTTTTTTGCATTTATTAGATAATTTACCTTGTAAAATAAGTTTAGGAGTAGCAGAAGAGTAGTTTACTGTTATCTTAGGATTGGCTCTTTTACCAACACAAGAACCATTAACAGTTTTAATCTGATTAGATACTTTATAACTATCTCCAGCAATTATCTTCTCAACTATATATCTTCCATTTTTAGGATATAATTTAAAATTACTTGTATGTTGATTGAACATCATAGCGTCAGGCATTGCGTTATATGGACTATATATATTTTGATCAAAATGTGAGCTATCCTTGCCTTTAACAGTAAAATATCTTCTATCTATAATAATATTGCCATTTATCTTTTTAATACCTTTTGCTTTTAATTCATTAACAATTTTGGGAATATCTGAACTTTTTAGAGTTGGGTCACCATATCCTTTTACAATTAAATCACCATAAACTATACCGTTTATGAATCTACCTTTAATATAAAAATTTGTAATCCAACGATAATTATATCCTAATTCTAATAATATAGCATAAGCACTATATACTTTTATAACCGATGCAGGAGTGAATAATTTATCTATATTTATAGCTGAAACTACTCTATTTGTCTCTGTCTCTTTTATATATAGCCCTAACTCTCCATTTTTTATAGCACTTTTTGCTACCATATATTCTATATCTTTATTTAATATATTACCAAAAATATTTGCAGTAAAAAGTATAAATAGAATAAGCCATAGTTTAATATTTTTTATCATTATTATTTTTCCGAAGAGGAAGAAAGATTAGGAGATTTCATTAAAAATCCTCTTTTTCTCTTGAGCTCTCTATCATAGATATAATTAAAGTATATACATTTGCAATTACAGCACCAATAACTAGTCCAACAGCAATTCTATCGTTATCATAAAATTCTAACATAAAAAATGCAGGGATTAGATGTAAATCTGCAACTAATGAACCTGCTAGAAGTTCGGCAGATAACATATTTCTTATTCCTAATTTTAGAATTGTAGAAACAACATTTATACTTCCAGCCACAAAAAGGGCTGTAGCAGTATTTTCATATAAGAATGCTGCACTTGTTGTTAGGCTCATTAGAGTAAAAAATATATAGAAGACTTTACCCCATTGCATTAGATAGTCCCCTGCTCATACATAGCTCTCATTTTTTCTTTATCTTTTTCGCGTTTTAGTTTGATAGCTTCTTTTTCCCTAAAACCTTTAACGCTAAATCCTAACCATAATAATATTGGAGATGCTACAAATATAGATGAATATGTACCAACAATAATACCAATTAAAAGAGTAAAACTAAATCCTCTAATAATCTCTCCACCAAAGATATAAAGAGTTAAGACAACCAAGAATGTTGTAAGTGATGTTAAAGTAGTTCTTGAAAGAGTTCTTGTTACAGACTCATCAATAATTCCTGATAAATCAGGGTCTTTAATTGTTCTAATACCTTCTCGAATACGGTCAAATACAATAATGGTGTCATTTAATGAATATCCTAAAATGGTTAACAGTGCTGCTAGAATATCAAGATTAACTTCAATATTAAATAGTACAATTGCACCCATAGCTATACTGACATCATGAATAAGTGCCATAACAGAAGCTAAAGCAAAACGCCATTCAAATCTAAATGATACATAAATTAAAATACCTATAATTGCTAGAAGCATAGCTGTTAAGCCTTTTTCTTTTAGCTCACTACCTATTTTTGGTCCAACCATATCAACTCTTCTGATTTCAAAAGAGCCAGTATCTTTTAAAAGATTTCTAACCTCATCACCAATATCTTGATTAACAGCTTTTGAGCTACTTTTAGTTTTAATAACAATCTCATCATCGCTTCCAAAATATGTGACAGATGCTTGTTTATATTTTTCTTCTTGACTTAATTTTTTCCTAATCTCTTTTAATGGAGCATCTCCCTTATACTGTACTTGGATAAGTGTACCACCAGCAAAATCAATACCAAAATTAAAGCCTTTAACAATAACTAGACTTAAAGATAGAAGCACGACAATCATAGATAAAACTCCAAATCGTCTGCTTTTACTCATTAGTTTTATTGGTTCTTTATATTTAAATAGTTCCATCTAACTCTCCTTAAGTTTTAATTCCAAACCAAAAATTGAGTTTTTTAGAGTCAATTTTTGGAAGAATCCATTGATAAATACCATGAGTACCTAAGATAGCTGTTAACATAGATGCTAAAATACCAATACTCATAGTTAATGCAAAACCTTTAATTGGTCCTGTTCCATAAGCATAAAGTACGACAGATGCTATTAGTGTTGTAATATTTGCATCCCAAATAGCAGTAAAGGCATTAGAATAACCTTCTTCTATAGATTTACCTATTGAGTTTCCTTCGTGCAGAAGCTCTCTAATCCGTTCAGATATAATAACATTTGCATCAACTGCCATACCGACCGTTAATACAATACCTGCCATACCGGGTAGAGTTAGAGTTGCTCCAAACATTGACATAACTGCTAATATTAAAAATAGATTTCCAATAAGTGCAATATCAGAAATTACTCCAGCCATTCCATAATATAAAACCATAAAGACAACAACTAATATAAATCCTAATGCCAAAGCTAATGAACTAGATTTAATACTATCAGCACCTAAACTCGGTCCAACGCTTCTTTTTTCCATAACAAATACAGGAGCTAATAATGCACCACTTCTAAGAGCAATAGCTAAATCATGAGCTTCTGGTACTGTAAAGTTTCCAGATATTTGACCTCTACCTCCACCAATTCTTTCTCTAATTACTGGAGCAGAATATACTCTATTGTCTAATACAACAGCCATTCTTTTTCCGATACTTTTACCAGAAAAATCGCCAAATATTTTTCCACCTTGTCCATTTAAAACAAAATTAATAACTGGCTGATTGTTTTGATTAAATCCAACACTAGCATCTGTAAGCATTGAACCATCTAAAATAGGTATTTCTCTAACTAGATGTTTCTCATCAGTTGCAACATCAGGTAAAATTACATCACCATAACTTTTAGCTTCATTTGAACTCATCTTCATAACTCTGATAGCTCTATCTTCATCAACTGCCATCATCTGTAAATGTGCTGTTTTGGCAATTAATTCTCTAATTCTCTGCTCTTCTTCAGGTGTTTTAATTCCTGGAACTTCTACTAGAATTTTATCCTCACCCTGTTTTGCTACAGTAGGTTCAGCTAATCCAAATTGGTCAAGACGATTACGAATAGTATCAACAGCTTGATTTATAGCATTCTTTTCTGTTCTGACTCTCTCTTCAGGAGTAATATCCATAGAAAATTTAAGTCCATTTTGAGTAAGAAGAACACCTTTCATCTCTTTCTTTACAACTTCTTTAACTATAGACAAATCATCTTCATCAAGAAGTTCAAATCTAATAGTTTCATCAATTATATCTAAGTCATCAAAAATAATCTCTTTATCATCAAGAATATACTTTAAAGTTCCTGCTAATGATTTTATATGTGAAGTTATTGCTTCCTCACTTTTAACTCCGAGTAACATATGCAGTCCACCCTGAAGGTCTAGTCCCAAAGTAATTTTATTGCCCTCTTCGCTCTGTGTTAATGATGGAATAGAAAAGACTATTCCAAATATTAATGCAAATGCAAAAAGTACAACTCTATAATTAAGCCTTTTCATTCAATAATTCGACTTTTTTCGTTACAAAGTTTCTATCTAATCTAACAATAGTGTTATCATTTAATTTGATTTTGATAAACTCCTCTTCAACTTTTACTATATCAGCCATTAGTCCACCAGTTGTGATGATTTTATCACCTTTAGTAAGATTATTAATCATCTCTGTGTGAGCTTTTTGTTGTTTTTGCTGTGGTCTAATAATTAAAAAGTAAAAAATTGCAAATAACATAACGAGTGGGAAAAATTGTGCAACTGCACTACCTGCGTCCATAAGGATCCTTTTGAGTAAAAATTTAATTGATAGGTATATTACCACTTTCTCCATAATAAGAGGCTTTTTAATATCTCTTTTAGCTTCTAGTTTTATCTACTTAGATTATTTCAATTTATCTAATAGATTATTGGAAAGTATAATAGCTATACTCTTTTTATATCTATTATTAAAATCAAATGATAATAAAGTCTGGTTTTCGAGTGGAGTTTTTATTGGTCTACTATGGTTTTGGTGGATTGCTATAAGTTTTAAATATTATGGATTTCCTTGGGCTATACCTATTGGTATATTTTTTATATCATTAGTTTACGGAATAATATTCTTAACTATTTCGTTTTTATCCAATAAATTTTTAAAATTATATCAACAATTAATATTTAAATCAATATTTATATTAACAGCTAGTTATATTCATCCCTTTGGATTCGATTGGTTTAGGTTTGAATTAATATTTGTTAATAGTTATTTTGGAGTTGAGAAATGGCAGATGGCTATAATATTATTATCTATATCTCTTTATATATATAAATCTAAGCTTATATTTTTGTTTCTTACTCTTTTAGCATTTCAGCCTGTTATAGAAGATAATAAAAATAATATAGATGTAAGTCATATAGAACTTACAAATACAAATATTAAAATAGAAGATAAATGGAATAGAGACTCTCTTGATTTTCAAATATATTTGGTTCAGAATATGATAAATAAGGCTATAGATAAAAAGAAAGAAATTATAATATTTCCAGAGAGTGTTCTTCCTCTTTATCTAAATCAGAATTATATTCTTATGGACATATTTAAAGAAAAATCTAAAAATATAGCTATAGTAATTGGTGCATTAAGACTACAAGATGATATTCCACGAAATTCAACTTATATATTTAATAAAGGGGAAATACAAACTATTGCCAATAAAGTTATTTTAGTTCCATTTGGAGAGAGTAATCCACTTCCTGATTGGCTTGGAAAATGGGTAAATAAAATATTCTATGATGGAGCAATAGATTATAAGGCTAGTTCAGAGATTAGTAGATATAAAATTAATAGTGTAGAGTATACAAATGCAATATGTTATGAAGCATGTAGTGAAGAGTTATATAAAAATAATCCTAAAAATATGATAGTTATAAGCAATAATGGCTGGTTTGTCTCATCTATAGAACCAAATCTGCAAAAATTAATTTTAAAATTCTTTAATCGTAAATATGGAACGACTATATATCATAGTGTAAATATGTCTAATAGCTTTATAATAAAATAATAATTCTTTAATATTAATTATGCTAATATCTTTTTATCAATTTAAAAAACAAGGAGTGTTAATGAATAAGCTAGTTTTTAGGATTGGATGTATAACAGCATTTTTATCTACAACAGTTTTATTAAATGCTGCAGATTTAACAAAATCTTACGAGATGCCAGATGCCTCTAAAATTATCAAAAAAGATAGTTTAGTACCAGCAAAAAGTTTTGCTATGCCTAAAGAGTGCATATCTACAGATAAAAATATTATTGCTATAGGCAAATATATATTTAATAATCTAAATGGAAAAAATGCGAAAGATAAAGCACCAAAAGGATTGAGTAAGTTTGTGACAATAGATGGGAAGCAAAAAGCAAAACAGTATGGTAACTGTGTAGCTTGTCATAACATTGAAGGTGCAGTAGGTGGTGGAAATATTGGTCCAGACTTAACTAATTATAAAAAAATATTTATGGATACAAAAACTAGAGATAATCAATTTGTATATCAGAAGATTGCAGATCCAAGAGTAGATAATCCTAAAACTAATATGACGATTAATTTAACAACAAAACTTTTTGACGAAAAAGAGATTTGTGCATTAACATCTTATGTAATATCAGAAAAAAAATCAAAATAAGGAATTAAAATATGAAAAGAAGAGAATTTATACAGAGTTTAGTAGCATCATCAGCTTTAGCTATGACAATAAGCCCATCAGTTGCTTTAGCAGAAGAGGTAAAGCCAAAGAAAAAAGGTCCTAATGATATGGACTATCAAACAGCTCTTGATACAATTACAAATAAAAAAGAGGCTAAAGATAGTGATAAAATTAAATTAACTGTTCCAGAAATTGCAGAAAATGGTGCAGTTGTTCCAGTTAAAGTTAAAGTTGACCACCCAATGGAAGAGACAAATTATGTTAAAGCAATACATATATTAAATACAAAAAATGGTAATGCTAGATGTGCAGATGTTAATCTTACACCGATAAATGGAAAGGGTTATTTTTCTACAAGAGTTAAACTTGGTGGAACTCAAGAAATTGTAGCACTTGTTGAATTAAGCGATGGAAGTTTTATTAAAACAGCTAAAAGTGTAAAAGTTACTATTGGTGGATGTGGTTGATAAAATCTATTTAAAAAAAATCAAAAAAGTATAAAAATAAATAATTAAAAAAGGATATAGAATGTCAAAAAATAGAAAATCAATGATTAAAATTAAACCAAAAAAATTTAAAGTAGGTGATATTGTAAAAGTTAACTTTATCGTAATTCATCCAATGGATACAGGACTTACAAAAGATAAGGCTACTAGAAAAATAAAACCAGCTCATTATATTGATAGCGTTACATTCTCTTTTGATGGAAAACCATTTACAACTATGAAATCTTGGGAAACAGTATCTACAAATCCATATTATTCTGTAAACTTTAAAGTTTCTAGTAAAGGTAAAATAACAGTTGACTATACAGATAATCAAGGTGAGAAGAATAGTAAAAGTAAAAAAGTTAAGCCAAAAGGATAGCAGATGAAAAAAATATTACTTCCATTTGCTATTATGGCAACTATGGCGTATTCTGGTGAACAGTTTGCTATGAGTGATGCTGATAGAGCTATGTATGCAGAAATTTTAGAGAATAATCCTGCTGATATTTTTGTTGAAGAGGGTAGTGAATTTTTTGAAGAGATAGGAGATGAAGAAGCACTAGCAAAATTTTTGGGTGTTTCTGAAAAAGATTTACCAAAATATATTGCATCATTTCCTAGATATATTAAAAAATTAGGTAATGTTGTTGGTGTTGACCAAGTTCTTCAGGCTATGCAGATTGAGCAAGGTAAAAAGAGATTTAAGTTAAAAAGTGAAAATATGTTTTCTATGTTAGCTTATGTGAAATCTTTAGCTAATGATGAACAATTCAATATTGATATAACTGCTGATAGACATATAAAAGCCTCTTATGCTTTAGGTAAAAAAACATTTGAGACAAAAAGAGGTGGTAGAGGACTTAGTTGTCTTAGTTGCCATAGTAAAGATGTTATTGGAATGATACTTAGAACTCAACCACTTCCAGATCTTGGGGAAGCAGGTACTGGTGCAACTTGGCCAGCTTATAGAATGACAAAATCTAGTTTGAGAACACTTCAAAGAAGATTTCAAGGTTGTATGAAAAATGCACTTTTAGCAGTTATTCCAATAGGTTCAAAAGAGATGGTTGGATTAGAAGTTTATATATCTAAAATGTCACAAAATAGTAAAAAAGCTTTGGCTATACCAGGCTTAAAGAGATAAGGAAATAAATAATGGATATTAACAGAAGAGACTTTTTACAGATTGCTTTTGCTTTAGGATTGGTTGGAGCTTCTAGCTCTACTAACCTTTTTGCAGGAGAGGCAGGGAAAGAGAAGATTAAGAATTTTAAATTTACTGATATAGTAGATTTTAAAGATAAAGGTAAAGTTACAATTCTTCATATTTGTGATTTACATGCTCATATTAAACCTCTATATTGGAGAGAACCATCAACTCTAATATCTGCTAAAAATTTAGTTGGAACACCAGGGTTTATATGTGGAGATAGTTTTGAGAGTTATTATGATATTAAACAGGGTTCATTAGACCAATATTTTGATACACATAATAACTTTGAAGAGTTAGCAAATAAATTTGGTAAAATGGGTGGTATCGCTCATATTAAACCAATGATAGATTATGTTAAAAAGAGTAGAGGTAAAGATAATGTACTGCTATTAGATAGTGGTGATACTTGGCAAGGTACAGCTGTTGCTCTAAAGACAAAAGGTGAAGCTATTGTTGATGCTCAAAATTATTTGGGTGTTGATGTCATGGTTGGACATTGGGAATTTACTTATGGTAAAGAGAGAGTTATGGAGCTTATTAAAAAGTTCAAAGGTGAATTCATATCTCAAAATGTAATTGATAACGACCCATTCTCTGATGATTTTGAAGAGCCAATATTTCCTCCATATACGATAAAAGAGGTTGGTGGTTCTAAAATTGGTATCATTGGACAATCTTTTCCGTTTACCTCAACTGCTAATCCAAAAAGATTTACAGAGGGTTGGAGTTTTGCATTAAGACATGAATCTTTACAAGAGTATGTGAATGAACTTAGAACAAAAGAGAAAGTTGATGCTGTTGTCGTGCTTAGTCATGATGGATTTAGTGTTGACCAAGAGTTAGCAAAAAGAGTAAAAGGTGTTGACTTTATTTTAAGTGGACATACTCATGACCCTAGTCCAAAGCCTATTATAGTAAATGATACTGTTATTTTAATTGCAGGAAGTCATGGTAAATATGTTGGAAGATTAGATATTGATATTAAAGATAAAAAAGTTGCAGGATATGAGTTTAAGCTTATGCCAGTTGCATCTAATCTTATTCCAGAAGATAAAGCAGGTGTAGAACTTATTGAAAAATGGTACAAGCCTTATAATAAAGAATTAAATGAAGTTTTAGGTACAACTAGAGGACTTTTATATAAACGAGATACATTTTATTCTACTTTTGATTCATTGATTGGAATTGCTATTCAGAAAGAGATGAAAAGTGATATTGTCTTTACTCCTGGATATAGATGGGGAACTACACTTCTTCCAAATGATAAAATTTTAAAAGATAATGTTTATGAGATGACTGCCATAACATATCCAGAAGTTTATACATTTGATTTAAAAGGTGATGTTATTGCTAAGTTAATGGAAGATATTGCAGATAATGTATTTAATGAAAATCCTCTACTTCAACAAGGTGGAGATATGAGCCGTTTAACTGGTGCTTCATATAGTATTAAAATATCTGCTAAATCAGGAAAAAGAATTAGTGACTTTAAAATTGGTGGAAAGCCTATAGACCTTAAGAAAACATATAGTGTATCTTCATGGGGTGGAAATTTACAAAGTGTAGGTGAAAATCTTGATAAAAAGAAAATAAGAGAAGTTTATGAGATTGTAAGTGATTACATTCGAGCAGAAAAGATAATTGATATTAGTATGAAATCTAATGTAAAAGTCTTAGATTTTGACTCTGGTTGCCCAGTTAAAGGCAACGAACTGTTAACATAAAAACTATATAAAACTAGAGATAAGCATTGATAAATTTGATGTTAAGAAAATTTAAATTATTTTTGAAATTCAAGGGCAACCACAAGGGATTGCCCCTACATAATGTTTATTAGCTGTAGGGGTAGGTCTTGTACCTACCCTAAAATATTGATGATTATATATATTTGGATAAATGCATAATTTTTTGCTATAATATCACTTAAAGTAACAAAGATATTAATAGAGCAATTTGTAGGTTTTTCTTATCGGTGCAAAATGTTAAAATATACACTAAAATTTTTATAGTTCAAGGATAAAATATGGTTAAAACTCAACTAAAGACTATCGGTGCAATTGGTGCATCTATGGTTTTAATTGGAACAACAGCAATGGCAGGTGGAGATATTTTTCCAGCTGAATCAGAAGTAAAAGAGATAGAATTTATTAAAATAGATAAGCCAAAAAGACAAATGAGAGGTGATATGAGCCTTAAATATAATATTTTACCACCATCTGTGGATAATATTAGAGATTTTTTTGGTGAAGGTATATTCTACGGAAGATTAAGAATGAATACTTTCCATTGGGATTGGGAAGTAGAAACTTGGAATGATGAGACTGGAAAAGGACTTAAAACTAATACAAATATGGGTATTGGTGGAAGTCTTGTATATAAAAGTGCTATCTTAAATGGATTTAGTTTCACAACAAGTTATTATGGTTCTTTAAACCCTGAGTTTGCTAGAATGGATAAGTGGGAAATTGGAGCATCAAAAGCAGGAAAAGATACATTTAGTAGATATGAAGTCTTAAAAACTGGACATTATGGGATTCAAGCATTTGGCGAAAATTTTTTACAGTATAATAATAAAATTGTAAATGTAGTTGCTGGTAGACAACTTTTTGAAAGTGTATTCACAAAATCTAATGATACAAAAATGATACCTAATACATTTGATGGTCTATCAGCTAGTGTTAAAATTGCTCCAAAAACTAAAGCTAGAGTAGCATGGTTTGGACAACAAAAATTAAGAGACCATGAAGATTCTCATGATGTTATTACTTTTAAAGATAAAGATGGTGAAAGTTGGAATAATAATGATGATTCAGCTATACATAAAGGGTTAAATTATAATAACTTTGTTAAAGCAGGTGCAGATACAGAGCATGATTTAATAGTAGCTGATTTTACAACACACTATATTGATAATCTAAAATTTACAGTTAGTTATTTAACTGTTCCTGATGTTGTTCAAGATATAGTAGCAGAGGCTCATTATAAAGTAGCATTTGACAATAAGTGGGCATTAAGACCAGGTGTAAGATATTTTCATCAAATGGATGATGGTGGTGGAAATATTGCAGGATATACAAATTTAACAGGTAAAGAGGCTATTGGATATGACAAAGCCGTTGCAACTTCATTAGATAGTAGTCTTTTAGCTTTGAGATTAGATTTATTAATGCCAGATAAAAAAGGGTTCTTTAGATTAGGTTATTCAAAAGTTGATGATAAAGCAGATATAGTTGCTCCATGGAGAGGTTTCCCAACAGGTGGATTTACTAGAGCAATGGCTCAATATAACTGGTATGCAAATACAGAAACATTTATGGTTAGAGGTGTATATAGACTTACTCCTGAGTTAAAAATGAGTCTTAGATATGCTATTCAAGATTTTGATGATGATAAAAAATTCGTACAAGCAGATAGCGATATTTGGCATTTAGATGCATGGTATGATATCACTAAAAGACTTCAATTAAAAGGTAGATTAGGCATAGTAACTGCAGACCCAGAAGATAGTGGAAAAGCTGATACTTCATATAATGAGTTTAGAGTTGAACTAAACTATATGTTTTAATTAAATAATGTTAAAAAAAATCATTATGATACTTGGCTTGAGTAGTTCTCTACTCTTGTCAAGTCAAGGATTAAATGTATTTGAAAAAGCAGTAGAAAAAGCAACTAAAGAGAATAAGATTATTATTATAAAAGCCACTTCAAAGTACTGCCACTATTGTAAAGAAATGGATAAAATAGTTTTAACAGATAATGATATTATAAAAGCTTTAGATAAAGATTTTGTATCTGTAGTTGTTGATTTAAGTAAAAAAAATTTACCATTAGGATTAAAATCTACAATGACACCAACCTTCTTTTTTTTAGATTCTAATAAAAAATTAATAAAAAAAGTAGCTGGTGCATGGAATAAAGAGGATTTTTTAATAATATTAAAAGAGATTAAATTACTTTATATAAAAGAGCAAAAAAATCAAAAGGATGCAAAATGAAACATATTATAATTCTTATGTTTTTAATATTTAATTTTATAAATGCAGATACTCAATTAGCAGAACCAAAACCAGCGATAGATAATCCAAGAAAATTTGTATTCCCAATTACAAACTGGGATAGAAATAATGTTAATCATATATTGAGTTCTGCTAATAATGTAATCAAATTTTATGGAATAGATAAAACAGAAGTGGTTATCGTTGCTTATTCAGAAGGAATTAATTCGCTTGTATCAAATAGAGATAAACGAATTCAAAAGCGAGTAGAAGCATTAATGACTTATGGAGTTGAATTTATAGCTTGTGGTAATACAATTAAGACTTTAAAGATAAATAAAAAATATCTTTTAAATGGTGTAGAGGTTGTTACAGCAGGTATTGTTGAATTAATAGAGAGACAACTTAGAGGTTATATTTATATAAGACCGTAAAATAAAAAGATAAATAATATAAAAGGCATTTTATTAGTATTGATAATATCATTAACAAGCTTATCAGCTCAAAACGATATTACAGTTTTTACATCAGATAATAAAGATGGAAAAATAACAACAAGTATAGAGAGTGAGTTTAAAAAGGCTGGATTTACAATATCTGCAAATAGAGATATGAATACACCATTTAAAATATATAATCTATTTACATTTTATAAAAAAGATATACTATATTCAATTTGCAAACTACCTGTACAAAAACACATCCTGAAGCAGGAGCTTATGCACCTTGTTCGTTATATTTAGAAACTCAAAAAGAGAGATTGGTAAATTATGCAAATGCAAAAGGTTATAAAGTAAGTAAAGTATATAGTGAAGTTGGTTCAGGGTTTAATGATAAATAATAATAGAAGCACTAAAAGAGGTTAAAAAATAAAAATGAATTGTATAAAGATATCTGAAGTTTTATCTAAATTTTTTTATCCAATAGATTTAAATGCCCAAAAAGAGAAAGATATTTTTGATAAAGCATTTCAAATAAGATTGATAAAAAATTATATTTCAGAAATTATATTTTTTAACATTCATCAATATAAAGAGTATTCTAAAAATGATTTAATAAAAGCATTAGCTCCAACTATAAAAAATCCTTATCTAACACAAAAAGATGTTGAATATGCAATTGTTGAAGTTTGGATAACATATAGAAATAAAATTGATTTAATAAAAAATAAAATAGCATTCAAAATTCAAATAAAAATTATTAAAAAATATTATAAAAAAAATACCAAAACTCATAAAAAAGGTGATTTAAGAATATATGAGGTTAAATTAGGTTCTTCTAAATTAAGTAAAGTAATGAGTTTTTTAAGTAGGTATGGATATGATGGAATAACAGAAAATATAGCTAAAAATTTAGAGACTGAAAAATATAAGAGTGATAGTAAAAAAAGATTATTTTATGAAGATATTTATAAATATTTGATGAAATTTTCAGAAGAGAGACTTTTAAAATTAGCCTATAAAAAAAGATTTTTAACTTTTAAAAAATTTAACAAAAACAAACATAACTTTACCTCTTTATCTTTTTCAACTCAAAGCAGAATTAAACAATTGATTGTGAATAGAAACAAAAATAAAACAAGTAAAATTAGAGCTTTTATTACTGTTGGTGGCTATAAGAGAGAGAGTTTAAATAAAAAAACACAAATAGATATACCAATTTCTATCAGCCAAAATTATCATAAAAACTTAGAAAAGTATAGTCAAGTTTATACCATACAATTTATTGAAAATAGGTTTCATAGAG
>JAMOSL010000208.1 GCA_027063105.1 Campylobacteraceae bacterium | reverse complement strand
CACACATAAATATCCTTTATATTCCTAAACAATCATTAATAGAGTATAAACCCTCTGGTTGAGACACAAGCCATTTAGATGCTCTAATTGCACCTTTAGAGAAAGTATCTCTACTTGTAGCTGTATGGTTCAATTCTAGAAATTCTCCATCATTATAAAAGCCTACTGTATGTCGTCCAACTATATCACCACCACGAAGAGCCATAACTGCTATTTCATCTTTACTTCTTGCACCTATTTGACCATCTCTACCACTAATACGAACTGCATCTATATCTAAGCCTCTACCCTTTGCTGCAAATTCACCAAGAGTTAAAGCTGTTCCACTTGGTGCATCAACTTTATGCTTATGATGATGCTCTACAATTTCTATATCAAAGTCTTCGAGTGTAGATGATACTTTCTCTACTAACTGTTTTAATAAAGCAATTCCTACTGACATATTAGAAGAGTATAAAAGGGGCATTACTCTTGATGCCTCTGTTAATAAATTTTGTTGATGTTGGTTAAACCCTGTTGTTGCAATAACCAAAGGTTTAGGATTTTTAATAGCTTCCTCTAATAACTCTTCTGTAGCTACCGGTGCAGAGAAATCAATTACAACATCACAATTTTCTAATAATGCACTCATACTATTTGTAATAAGTACATCCGATGGTAATTCTACCTCTAAATCATCGAACACATGAACTGCACTTAATTTTGCAACATTATCATCTTTTAAATTACCTATAAGTAGACTTCCTACTCTTCCTGTACTTCCTAAAATTCCTACTTTTATCATTTTATGATTGCTCCTGAATATATGAGATTACTTGAAGTGCTGCAATTGAACCATCTCCAGCTGCTGAAACAACTTGTTTAGGTGCTTGAATTCTCATATCTCCTGCTGAAAATAGCCCCTCTACATTAGTTTTCATACTTAGATCAACTATAACCTGACCCCAATCATTCATTGCACAGATAAACTCACCATTTTCATCTTTAAGTACACTATTATTAACATCGTGTCCAACAAATACAAACAATCCTGAATTTTCCATTTGAGTAATTTCATTGGTTTTAATATTTTTAATTCTTACACCATCAAGACCCATCATTCCACCATAAGCCTCTTCTATTATACTATCTGTAATAAGGTGTATATTCTCTTTTCTTTTAATTCTTTCAAGTGTAGGAGGTGCTGCTCTAAATTCATCTCTTCTATGAACAACAAAAACAGCACTACATATATTTGATAAATATAAAGCTTCTTCTAATGCTGTATCCCCACCACCAAGAACTGTTACAGGCTTATTTTTATAGAAAAAACCATCGCAAGTTGCACATGTACTGACACCTTTTCCAAAAAACTCATCTTCACCATTAAAATTAGCTCTCTTAGGAGTAGAACCTGTACAAGTAATTACAGTCAAAGCTTCTACTTCTCCTCCACCTTCAGTAGTAATTACAAAATGATTATCTACTTTTTTAACACTATCTACTTTTTTCATTTCATGCTTTAATCCAAAATGAAAACACTGCTCTTGCCATGTATTCATAAAATCCATACCCGTTTTATCATGTTCAAAGAATCCAGGGTAATTTTCTATCTCACTACTTTGAGTAATTTGTCCACCAGGCATACCTACTTCAAACATTACTACATTTTTTAATCCACCACGAGTTGCATATAAACCAGCAGTAAGTCCTGCAGGTCCTCCACCAATAATTGCACAATCTAACATAGTATATTTCCTTTTATTAGTTTAAGTTAATAATTAAATTATCGTAATATAGTCATAAAAACTTAATTAGATACTTAAATACAAAAAGGATTATAGCTAAAAGGGATAAAAAATGTAAAATAGAGCCAAGAGTAGCTCCATTTTTTGAATTAATTAGATAAGTGAATTGATTTTGTCTGCAAACGCATCTTTACTTGCAGCACCAACTAGTTGGTCTACTACTTCACCATCTTTAAAGAAAAGAATTGAAGGAATTGAACGGATACTATACTTAACAGCAATATCTTGTTGCTCGTCTGTATTTACCTTTGCAATTGTTGCTTTACCTTCAAAATCTTCTGCTAACTCTTCGATTACTGGTGCAATCATTCTACAAGGTCCACACCAAGGAGCCCAAAAGTCTACCATTGTAATTCCCTCTGCTATTGTTGCTTCAAAGTTATCGTTGTCTAATTCAACATATTTTCCCATGTATATTCCTTTTTAAAGTTTATTGGAAATATGATTATACCTAATATCTTTTATAATTAACATAAAGAGGACAAAATAACTCTTTTAATGAAAAAGCTATTTAATAAACGGAATATGAAGATATATAGAGTTCTCTTTAAATATAGTTGAAATATGATTTGCATGTGAAATTTTTTTAATTTCTACATCTAAATTTCTACATCTAACATTAGCTTCTACTCTTAGCTCAATTATATGCTCTTTTTTATTACTAATAATAATATATTCACCTATTTTAAGAGTTAAAGATATTGATATAGAATCAGATACTATAAAGGATTCTAATGTTTTTCTAAGCAATTTGGAAAACTGGTTTTGATCAATCTTAAACAATGGAATATCTTGGTCAACCAATAAACTAAGTTCATTATCATTTTGTAATTTAAATAGAGATATATTTGCCTCTAAGAGAATATTTATATCAGTTATATGATACTTATCCATTTCTAAAGAACTATTTACTTCTATTCTAGGTTTATGATATAAATGAAGTGCTATCTCATTTTCATTATCATAAGATATTGTAAATGCATAAAATAAAAATGTATCATATTCAAGCTCTAATCTAGTTGTTCTAAATCCAAAATCTTTAGGTGCATAAGACAATGTAATATCATATAACTCTTGCCTACTAACATAACCCAATAAAACTTCTGATGAACTATTTAAATATAATATTTTTCCATTATTATTAAAAAGTATAAATGGATTAATATCATTTTCTATAAAAAATTTTAAATTAGTCGAGATTGAGTTCATAAATTTTCTTTCGTAATGTATTTCTATTTATACCTAAAATACTAGATAGTTTAAGTTGAGAATAAAATTTTTTAAGACCAGCCTTAATTAATGGTCTCTCATATAAGGCTAAATACTTTTTATAGTCATTATTGCCATTCATATATTTTAATAAATAATAATAAAAAATCTCTTCTATATCTTTATGAGTAGAGTTATGGATAAATGCTTCTTTATAAACCGATTTTCTTAATGATTTGGTGTTTAATGATATGTCTACTCTATCTAAATCAATAATTAATTCATCTATTATAAGATTTTGTTTTACCTCTTTAGTAAAATGATTTACAAGAAGTTCTATATCTTCAACTCTATCTTTTAATGATGGCATTTTATATATAAATGCAAATAAATTATCTATAATTCTCTCATTTGAAATATAGTTAGAAACAGCAATAATTTGTTTATTATCAAAATTAAGATTTTCCATATTTGTAAGTTTCTCAAAATTAAAAATAATTAGTTTATTAGATATAGCTAAAGACTCTTCAACCATCTTTTGATTAGAGCCATCAACTATTATGCTATTAGGGAATAAGTATTTTATTAAAGTTCTTTTACCCGTATACTCTTCACCAACAAGAATAGATGATACTAAAAGTGACTTGGTAAGATTAAAACCTTTAATGATTTTTTGTACTTGTGTAGATTGTGTAAGAAATTGTTCTGTCATTTTAAGTCCCAAATAGAATAATGTTTTTGATTGTATCAAAAATATGTTAATCCAAAGCTTTCTCTATCTCTTTAACTATTTCTGTTATATCTGTTTTTGTAATTATTTTAGTTTGTGGAAGTAGTTTTGGGTATTTTAGAATATCTTTTAACTCATCTTTCTTAGCAATAGTTATGCCTTCTATCCCTGAGAATATATCTTTTTGATTAAAATAGTGCTCTCCAGATATTATTTTACATCCAAATTGAGCTGGTTCTGCTGCGTTATGACCACCTATCGGCTCGAATGCTCCACCTAGAATTACAATATCACTTATTGCATATAAATTTATAAGTTCGCCCAAGCTATCAATTAAAGTTACATCTGCACTTATTACTTTTGTAATAGAATATTTTTTATATGACCATCCTTGAAGTTTACAATAATATCCTATAATTCTTTCAACTTTAGCAAATCTTTCTGGATGTCTTGGAGCGATTACTAATCTACTGTTTGGTTTATTATTCTT
>JAMOSL010000207.1 GCA_027063105.1 Campylobacteraceae bacterium | reverse complement strand
TTCACAGTAGGATTAAGTATACTCTTGAACTTAAGAGTTTTTACTTTTGCTCTTGTAGCATTAGAGTTTTGATAAATACTATCTGTAATTTCATTAGCCAAATTACTATTCATAAAATCTTTTATAATCATATACGGATATTCATAGTAGGGATTTGGCATTAATCTTTTTTTTATATCTAATTCCATTATCGTTTTATCACAATAGATTTTTTCGCTAATTTGTACCATAAAATTATCTATAAGTCCATATCTCATAATTTTTATCTAAAATTATCTTTGGAGTATGATGAAAATGTAGAATCTTTTTATAGAAAAACAGTGTAATATTATCTACATCTTCTTGAGTTAAGACTTGTGTTATCCCTCCTGTAAGTATTATATTATTCAAGATTTCAAGATTTAATTCTATATATGATGCATGATGTTTTGAAACTTTGTATAAAACTAAAAAGATAGATAATTGCATTAAAACTCTTGTCGCTTCATCACTTTTCTCTTCTAATATGTTTTCTGTAACATTTAAATGTTCTAATAATTCAAATACAAATTCATTTTGTTTTGCAATATGCACTAAACTCTCTCTTGATTTATATACACCTAGTTTTTTGAATACTAATCTATCGTATCCACTACTACTTAATATATTATCATTTACTAAATCACGGCTATAGTGTATATCTGTTGTTGCTCCTCCAATATCTACAACAATAAATGGATCAGCTACATCTATATGTTCATGTATTTTAGGAAGTGCTCTATTTACAATATATGGAGTTGAGAATATTTGATTATTTGTTAAGGCATATAACTGTTTAATATCCTCTTTACCCATAATATCTGCTTGATATAAATCTGTTAAATAACTCTTTAATTCATCTTCTCTGATTTGTAGTTTATCTGATATAATATTTTCTAGTAAAACTATATCTTTTATATTATTTTGTAGATAATTATGAGATTTTTCTGTTCCAACAAACACTATATTTTGGTAATTTACATTATTTAAATATTCAAATATTTTTTCATCAAATATATTATCAACAGAATTAATTCCACCAACAATAATTACAACATCAATATTATCTTTTGGTGGAGTCTCGTTTGATATGTTATTATATAGAACGGTATCTATAATATTAATACCTGAATTAAATGCAATATTTACAGCATATTTTAGGCTGAAAGAATTACTAAGTCCAATAATTAAAGTACTAAGCCCACCATTCGCAGAACTACATATATATACATCATCTTTATTATAAGAAGATATAACATCTGCACATTTACTCTCTAAATCATTTAAAATAGATTTATCAAAATTTCTAAAATATTGCTCTATTTTACCCTGTTCAGCTATTTTAAAATAAGTACTTCCTATATCTATTAATAGTCTATTCATAGCATTATTCCTATATCTTGAATGATTTTATCTACAACTCTATCTCCATCTTTAAGTGAAATCTTAGACTTCTCAAATGCAAAACTTTTATCTGAAATTGGAACGCTACCTCTTTTAAAAAACCTTATATTACTATTTTTATCACGAACCGTAATAACCTTATTTGCATTTATAATATGAGGAGAGAATGGAATATCTATGTATCCATTTTTAATAGAATTAAAGACCTGTCTCCATAAAGTATCTGCTCCATCATTAAATACTGCTTCTAAAATCTCATGAACTTCATTTGTTAAATTTTCTTCTTCTTCTTCATCACCAACTTTTGGTAATCCTTTTAACATTCCAAGAGTATATTTAACATTTGCTACAGCTAAAGCATTCGCCTCTTTTGTTGGAATTCCAAAGGCTTCATTTCTTGTTTTTGTAATAATTTTATCTGCACCAATCATTGAGGCAATAACTGTTGATGTATTAATTAATGAGTCAGAATATTCTCTATTATAAGGAAATGCACCCATCCATTGATGATATACTAAGTTTATTGTTGCATCATCATGTCCAAATTTATCTGCATAGTGTCTAGCTAATTTTTTAATAACATTCGATGAAACTATATCTTGAAGCATAGAACCTGTTTGAGAAAAACTTACAGAAAATGATTTAACACCTTCTTCTAATGATAATAACATCTCAAGAAGTTGAATGACAATAACGATAGCTGGTGGCTGAAGTGTAGCAGATAATGGACCAAATGACTCTCTATTTATAGGTTCATTTAATTTAGAATACTCGGCACATACTCTCTCAACATACTTCCAATATAAAAATGCTTTATCCATCGGAAAGTTTTTAGAATATGGAAGAAGATAAGTTATTGGACCACCTTCTATTTCAAAAATGCCTGAAGCTAAAGCAACTTCTATTAAAAGCCTTGCATCTGGTGTTCCATGACGAAGACTTACAGGAGTATCATAATGTGTTATCATTTTTCGAGTTGTTCTATATCCGTGATTAACTAATGGATATCCATTTAACATATCTGTATCATTAGCTTCAGATAGTGATAACATTTTCTTTGCTGTAGCATAATCATTTAATCTTGTATTTGAATCTATAGTAAGTGGTAAAACATCAACATTAGCATCTTTAAACTCTTTATAAAGCTCAAATACTTTATCATAAGTTGGAAATCCTCCACGAGGTTGAACTAATATCTCTTTTGAGTTTTTAAAACGATGAGATATAAATAGATTTTTACTAGCTCCTGAAATAAACTCTTTGACCTCATCAAAATCAAAATGGTCTATATACTCATTTCTAACAATAATCTCTCTCTCTCGTTGAAGTAATGTCATTTTGAAGCCTTTAGAAATAGTTCGAGTTGGTCTAAACCCTCATTAAGGTCAACTTGATGAAATACAAGGTCAAATCCATAACTTTTAAATCTTGGCACAATCTCTTCAGCTGTTGTCTCACCAACTACCAAATTTCCACCAATCATAAAAATAACATTATCTCTAAAATTATATTGACTTTTAAGTATTTGTAAATCTCTACACCAACCCTCTGCCTCACCATTTAGAGATGATATTAGTAAAACATCTGCATCTGTCTCTATAACAGCATCTAAAAACTCTTCAAGATAGGTATTAACTCCTAAATTAAAGACCTCAAACCCTCTCTCTGCTAAGGATATATCAATCAATCTATTAGCTACAACATGAATGTCATTGCCCACTACACCTGTTACTACTTTCATTAATGCTACTTTAAATTAGAATAAGAGTAATATTTTATCCAATATCTACATAGTCTTTTATTAATCTTTATCTATATATTTTGTTACACCTTTTGGAAGAGTAAATACTTTTGATGATATAGAGTTCTTTTCAAACTTAACAAGTTCAATACCATCTGCTGCAATAAGTACATATCCCTGTTTTACCATAAACATAGATTCAAACTCATCATCAAACTCTTGACCACTAGCACCCTCTCCAAAATCTCTCATTATATTAAAATAATCTTTTACAGCACTAACAAGCTCTCCGTTTGAACAAATTACAATCTTTTCTTGTTCTGTCTTACCATCTTCTGTAGATTCCACTAACCATATCTCACCATTAAAACCAGCAATATACTCTTTATCCAACTTCTTTATCAGTTTAAAGAATGGTTGTTTATTAAAATTATTGTTTTTAGAATAAGTATCGTTAACTATCATCTCTTTATAAGTTAATTTATCATCTCCATCACTAACTATATAATTTTTACCTAATATTCTATATAAACCTGTCTCTTCTATATTATTATCATTATCATAATGGTAAGATAGTTTTATGTTCTTACTATTTTTATACTGCATAGTCTCAATAAGACGAACTTCACTGCCTGAATAAAACTGATAACTAATTGTATAATCTGATAATAATAATTGGGTAAATAGTAGAGTCAATAATAACTTTTGCATAATAAAATTCCTATAATTAATATTCTATTAAACATTATATCCATTAATTATCTCTTTATCAACTATAAACTATAAACTCTTATTAATATATTTAAAGATTAAATATTGTATAATTTTATGAAATATTAAATATATAGGAATAATTCAACACCTTAGCCAAAAAAGATTGACTAAAGCGAAGTTTAGATAGTCTTTATCTATAATGACAAAAAAACTACATAAAATAATAACACAAATAAAAGAAGAAGTAACTAAAAGTTCTCTAAAACAGATAGAATCAATAGCATCATCAATCTTAGCAATGACTGGAAGGGTCACAATGTTAGGAATATCAAGATGGAATGATGCCATTAG
>JAMOSL010000206.1 GCA_027063105.1 Campylobacteraceae bacterium | reverse complement strand
ACTTCATCATTAGTAATAGTTTATGGAGAGTGGGCAAAAGCAATTCTTGCTATATCTATACAAGGTTCAGCACTTATAGAGTTATAATGTTTCCTTGTAGTGGATGTGGTTTATGTTGTCAAAATATTTCAACTATCAATGAACTTAAAGATTTTGATTTAGGTAATGGTATTTGTAAGCATTTTAATATATCAAATAATGCTTGTAGCATTTATGAAACTAGACCTGATATTTGCAGAGTAGATAAGATGTTTGATATAGAATATTATAAATATTTTAGCAAAGAGAATTTTTATATTGAAAATGCAAAAGTTTGTAATAAGTTGCAAGAAAGATATAATTTAGATAAAAGTTATAGAATTAAAATAAAGGATTAAGATATGCCAATACCATTTATATTGGGAGGAATGGCTCTTGCTGCTGCTGGTTATGGAGCTAAAAAAGGTTATGATGCTAATGAGGATTATAATAGAGCCGAAGAGTATAACAACCGTGCAAAAAGAGTATTTGATAATTCTAGTAAGCAACTAGAAGAAAGCAGAAAGGCTACAAATACAGATTTAGAAAACTTAGGGACACTTAAAGCATCAATTTATGATGAGAATTTAGGTGATTTTATAGATATATTTTCTGAAATTAAACATATAGACTTTGATGATAACTTAGATATAGGAACAAAAATCCCTTTATCTACTCAAGATATGTTAGATATGAAGAAAAATATTTTAGAAATAAATGAAATACTTGGTGGAGGATTAGTAGCAGCTGGTGGTGGAGCAGCAGCTGGATTTGGTGCATTTGGTAGTGTTGGAGTTTTAGCAACTGCATCTACAGGAACAGCTATTAGTGGATTATCAGGTGTTGCTGCAACTAATGCAACTTTAGCTTGGCTTGGTGGTGGTAGTCTAGCAACTGGTGGAATGGGAATGGCTGGAGGTATGGCTGTCCTTGGTGGTATTGTAGCTGGACCTGTTCTAGCTATTGGTGGATTTTTATTAGCTGCAGATGCAGAAGAAGCTAAATATGAAGCTCGTTCTAATCTTAGTAAAGCAGAAGCTCAAGCTGAACAGATGGATACAGCAAGAGTTGTTGTTGAAGAAATTTTATCAAGAATTAATGAATTTGATGAGGTACTCAGAGAACTTAATGAAATATTTTATAGAAAAATAGCAAAGTTAGAATTTATTGTAGACGAATCAACAGACTATAGAACTTATACCAAAAGACAAAAAAGTATTGTAATAATTACTGCAAGTATAGCTAAAACTATAAAAAATATTTGTGATGCTCCAATTATAGATAAAGAAGGTGAAGTCACAAGAAAATCAGAAAGAGTATTAAAAAAAGCTACTGATTTTATCTCAAAATTAGAAGAAGTTTAAAGGATTAAATTATGATTATTATGCCACCCCCTCAGATACCTACAGGTCCTACTGTTCTAGGTACTCTTCTCCTTAATGAATTATCATTTGATGATAAAGATGATTATTATAAGCCAATAAAGAGTATGAATAAGATATCAAAAATTCAAGAACTTCATAAATTAAAAGTTTTTGTCTATAAAAATTTATATGATTTTAGGGATATTTTTTCAGAAATCAAAGATATATCTTTTGAATATGATTTAGATATGACTACAGACAAAGATTATACCTATATTTCAAATGATAATTTAGAAGTTTTTATAAATACTTTAAAACAACTTGATGATATATTTGATAATTATCTAGGAAAATTAGAAAATATAGTAGATAAATCAATTGATTATAAGACTTATACAGCAAGTGAAAAAAATATTGTAATTCTTACGGCAAATATAGCTAAAACAATTAAAAGTCTTTGTGATGTTCCAATTATTGATGAGAATGATAAGGTAACAAGAAAATCAAGAAGAGTATTAAGAAAAGCTGAACTTCTTATAGAAAAACTAGAGGTAATTTAAAATGTCACAATCAAAATTAATGTACGAAGAAATTATAGATGAAATTGGAACTCAAACTTTAGCAAAGTTTGGGTTAAATATTTTTAGTCTTAATACTTATGAGGGGTATAATGCTAGTGTTGAGGGTTCTAATAATACTTTTGATTCTTATCATAGACATAAAAAAAATCCAAATTATTTTGGACAAACTTTTGAAGATTTAGATGTAACAAAACGAAATATAGATAGTGCCTTACACAATAAAGGAGATTACTATTCAACTACCGATAATCTAGGAGAGGTTAATCATCCTATTACAGATGTGAGAAAAATTGATAGAGATGGTAATATAGTAGAAAATTATCAACATAAAGTAATTAAAGATACAAAAGGATTATATGGAAAAGATAATAAATATCTTAAAAATGATAAAATTATTGTAGATAAAGAGGGGTATGATAAGCATAAAAATGAACTTGAAAATATGGTTAGAAATTCAAAAAACTCTGATACTAGAAAAAATGCACAAGAGATTCTAGATAAACTAGAAAGAAGTGAAATATCACGAGAAGATGCTAATAACGCTAGAACTACTGCTATGAAAATGCAAGGGCAACAAGCAGTAGGACATATTGCACAAGCAGGATTTTCTGATGCTGTAATAGTGGCACTTTCAACTTTGGCAAATGGTGCTATATTTGAGATAAAGGATGCTTATAATGGTAATGAAGATATTTCTATTGAAAAAAGAATAAAAAGACTACTTAAAAAAGTTATACAAGAGTTTAATAAAACATTTAAACGAGGTGCATCTTTTGGTACTTTAGATGTAGGAATTGGAATTTTATCTCAAATTTTCAAATCAATATCATCTAAATTAAAAACCATTTGGAAAACATTTAGAACCTCCATGAAATCTATTTTTAATGCAATTTATTCATTTATAAAAGGTGAAATAAAAAGTTATAGAGAGCTTGTATCTACTATAATTAAAGGACTTTTATCTGCAATTTTAGTTGTTGGAACAGTTGCTTTAGAAACTCAATTAGAAGTTTTTTTAGCTCCAATAGTTACACCAGCAGTAGCATTATTTTTAGCACCAGCATTATCTATTGTAATTGGTTCTATTGCTCTAGTAGTTATGATGAAAAGTGTTGATATGGCTTTAAATACACTTTTTGGAGTTTTTGCAAGTAGAGATATAGCAAAAATGAAAGCCCAAGAGATAGAAAAAATATATGAAGAGTTAATGCCTAATTTAATTGCTGAAAAAGAAGAATTAAAAGAATTAATAGCAAATACTTATAAAGAGAGAAAATTAACTTTTGATAAATCATTTAGTGATTTTAAGCAAGGATTATCTTCAAATAATATAGAGAGTATAATGAGTGGACTTATTGGAATAAATAGTATGTATGGTGCAAAATTACAATATGAAACTTTTGAAGAATTTGATGATTTTATGTTGAGTGATGAGAATTTTAAGTTTTAGTTGAATACTATAAAAAATATCTTACTTGCTACACCTCTAGTTCCATCCTCTCAGAGACTATGAAAGAACTAGAGGTGTGATTACTTAAAATCATAAATGAAATATTTATTTCATCCAGAAGCTGAATTAGTTCTTATACCAAGATACCAACCAATATTCTAACAATCTTATCCATATCTTGAATAGAAATATATTCAAGATTTTGAGTAATTATTTTGCTATCTCTATTTAGGACTACAAAACACCAAGTAAATCTAATAGTAACTGCACCATAGATATACTTAGTTTTTCTTTTTATGCCGAAGAATGGTTACCCTTTTTTTAATTTTAAACTATCTATTTTGAAGCATAATCAGCAATTAAACAACCCATCTCTGTTGTTGCACAAACTTCTTTAGCATCAAACGCACTTAAATCACCAGTTCTATAAC
>JAMOSL010000205.1 GCA_027063105.1 Campylobacteraceae bacterium | reverse complement strand
CTCTTTTATCTAATACTGGAATAGCAGGATTTCTTCTAAGTCCACCCTCAAATCCACGATAAGAATCACCTAAAGCTCCTGTTTTTAGATTACTATATGTGATTAATCTAATTCTAGTATTAACAGGAATAATCTTTTGTAAAACTGGTATAAAAAAGTGGAGACCTGCATTTAATGGTTTCTGTTCAAATTTACCTGTATTGACTTTTATACCAACTTCTCCAGAATTAATTATAGTAAATGGTTTAAATGACATAAAGGCAAAACCAATAATTCCTGCTGTAATAATAATAGGTACTAATTTACCACCCATTGGATTATTTCCATTATTATTTGGTCTATTCATTTTGAGATTATTATCTCCTCCACCATTTCCGTTTCCATTTCCACCACCACTTGGCTTTTTCTTCTTAAAATAGTCGTTCATATCTGCTGGCATTTTATTTTTTCCTTAATTGTTATATATATGTTAAATAGTGTTTATATTTTTCATTTCTTCCAAATACAATATCAAAATATGTTGATTGAATTACCTCTGTAATATCTCCACGGCTTCCACCACCTATAACTCTAGCATCAATATTTCTAATAGGTGTAATTTCTGCTGCTGTTCCTGTTAAAAATGCTTCATCTGCTACATATACTTCTTCCCTTGTTATTCGTCTTCTCTCAATAGGATAACCCATATCATTCGCAATCTCTATAACAGTTTTTTGAGTAATAGATGCCAAAGAATTGTCATTTGGAGGAGATATTAAAACACCATCTTTAACCATAAAGAAACAAGCTCCACTAGCCTCTGCTACATAACCTTGGTCATCTAATAAAAGTGCTTCATCATATCCACAATCAATAGCTTCAAATTTTGCCATTTGAGAATTTAAATAGTTTGCTGCTGCTTTTGCTTTACCCATATTTGAGGTATTACTAGCTCTTGTCATAGATGCAATTTTAAGTCTAATTCCACTTCGTAAACCCTCTTCACCTAAATATGCACCCCACTCCCATGCAGATATAACTGTTTCAACAGGTGCTTCAACATGATAAACACCCATTACTCCATAACCAAGAAATGCAAAAGGACGAATATATACATTATCACCTTCAAACTCATTTTTACGCAATAGTTCTAATTGAGCTTGATTTAGTTCTTCTATGCTATATGGAATATCTATTAGCGTCATTTTTGCAGATTCTTTTAATCTTTTTGTGTGGTCGTTGAGTCTGAAAATAGCATATCCATCTTTTGTCTTATAGGCTTTTGTACCCTCTATAACACCATTCCCATAGTGAAGAGTATGAGACAAAACATGAGTTGTAGCATCTTTCCATGCAACTAACTTACCATTCATCCAGATATATTTTGCTTCGTTCATTCTGTTTACTCCATTTGACTCAAAATTTGGAGTTATAGTAGCTAATAGATGGTTAAAAACCGTTTAGGCAAATTTTAAAAATATCCCAATACTTAAAGAGAAAAGAATAATTAGAGAAAACATTATAAAATTATGCCATTTAGTATCTATGCCAAAAGTATCCTCTAACCCATCTGTAACTTTCATGGCAGGAAAAGCCATAAAAATAAGCATTACAAGACTAAAAACTAAAGTAAGAACTATATCTAATTTTTCCATTTATTTAATTCCATAAAATCTATTTATAAACTGAATTTCATTTTGATTCTCTAACTTTATAATTGCTATAGTTGAAGAATTATTATCAAGAACTACTAAATTATTAATATTTAACTGTAAATGTGCTTTTCCCCAATCTTTCTCCAACTTATCTAGTCTATGAAAAACTTCTATATTAAGAGGCTTCTCTTTAAAACCTTTATCCTCTTTACTCATAATCGTAAGCCCACCAAATCTTTTATCTAAATAATATGGACTATACTTTTTTATCTCTTTATAAACTCTATCATTTTTATCTTCTGGAACACTCTGAATATAAGCAGAAAATCCAAATAGTATAAATGCGACACCTAATATCCAAAATATATATTTTTTCATAAAAATTATCCTCTATTTTTTTAGCAGTATAAAATCTTTTAACTGAATTACACTTGACATCTATCAATATAGATTTATATACTTTCTGATATTATCCATAAGAAAATTAAAATAGGATTATATTATGAAAAGTTTTTTTATATTAGAGGGTGGATATTTAGTTATAGCATTTATTATATTACTAATAACTATATTCGTATCAACAAGACCATTTATGGCAAAGGGTTCATTAAAGAAGGGTTTAATCTCTGTAACAATAGTTTTATCATTTTTTATAGGTTTACACTTTTGGGTAACAACAAATAGAATGAATGAAGTTAGAGGAGCATTTAATAATAATAAAGATATTTTATGTGAAAGCCGAATGCAAAGAAAAGTGGCTCAAACTGTTACAGTCAACAAATCTAACGAATGGTATATGAATGGGGATAATTTTGCATCACCACATTATAATAGAGAATTTCATTCTGCTAGATGTATAGTTAGATAGTTGAAGAGTTAAATATTCTCATCACACTTATTCATAACTTCTCTCCAATCTCTTGAGAAGTACTTATCTATAACATGTCCCTTATGTGGAACTTTGCAAGATGAGCAGTCGTTATGAATAGCTGTATCACTTTTAAATAATTTATGACTAGAAGAATTTATACTGCAATAACTATAACAAGTTCTATTATCAACTTTATTTATTCCATTCTCATTAAACCTAAAATGCATACAAGAACAAAAATAACAATTTAATTTATCCATATCATGACACTTTTTATCTTTTTCATATAGTGGACAAAAATCAGGATGTTTAACTTTCATATTATCAAAATCAAAATACTCTATTAATTCTTTATCACTAAGATGAGGTAGAGATTCAACTATCTTAGCATGTTTTTCTGCATGATTATCAAACCAATCACGATATCCCATTTAATCTAATTCTTTTATAGACTTCATTGGCTTCAACTCTTTCTTTCCTAATTCCTCTAAAAATGTTGTTGCATAAGAACCTTTTGGAAGATAAAAATCAATAATTAACTCTCTACTGTTTTCTTTATATTTTGTAAATATATCTTCTATCCAAATCCATGCAAAACGACGATCTCCTTTTAATGCATTTAGCTCACTATCATCAAATGGCTCTTCCAAATAATAAGCATCACTTTGAGACCTTTTAGCATGAGAACCACAAAGTAGCCCTGTTGGAGATAATTTTTTCTCACTAAATAATTTAGAACTATAAGACATATCTTTTACAAACTCAATTTTGCCATAAGGGTAAGAAATCATCATATCACCAATAAATAGTTTAAAAAATTGTGGTTCTATAGATAAAGCTTTTACCAATGGTTCAGGATACGATAGAGTTTCAGATGCATCTTTAATGGATAAATTAGATATAGTAGACGAGAGATTAACTCTTTGACTTAACCAATTATTAAATAAATAACTTTGATATGAAGCTACCAATAATTTTTCTTTAGCACCTTTAAGTTTTTTCCCACTTTCGGCTATTTTTTTACCTTGTAAATGACTACGACTATCTTCTCCAAATCGTTGGTATCCAAAATAGTTTGGTATTCCATTAGTGCCTAATTTATGAGCAATTCTACTTATATCTTTAGCACCTTTTTCAGATACACCATATAATTTAATAGAAAATTTATTTCCTTTTAAATGTCCTATTTTTATTGGAGATTTATTATATGTTTTCTCTAAGATTTTTATCTTATCAGTCGTTAAATTAACCAACTCTCTCTCTGCTGTTTTAGGAATAGATATATATTGTATAGTTGTGGCATTTTTATCTTTTAGCCCTGCATATCCAATATCTCTTTCTGCTAAACCTGTTGCTTTAGATATTACATTAATTAATTTCCAAGTACTCATATCTTGCTTTTTAATTTTTAATATTAAATTATTTCCTGTACCTGTAAATTTAAAAAGTGGTATCTCTTCCACAAAAAATCTATCAGTTGTTTGTTCAAAATCAAATGGTATGGGGTTATGGTTATATGCGTATTTTTTCATAATGAAATTATAACATAATTTAATATTCATCTCAATAGATACCTCATCAACTCCCCCTCTATCCTATCTTTCAAACTCAAAGGTTCAACTACCCAAATATAAGGCAACCATCTTTTAATAAGTTCATCTATCTCTATCTCTTGTGTGACTTGATATGAGACTATTAAATTCCCATTATCTTTAGTCTTAACTATTTTTTGACTGCTTAAAAACTGTTTTGATTTAAAATAGTATGCTTTTGAGCTATCTACCTCTAA
>JAMOSL010000204.1 GCA_027063105.1 Campylobacteraceae bacterium | reverse complement strand
AATAGCAGGAGTTGTAGCTATATCTGGAGAGATTACAGTATGGTCATTATATCTTGCTATTGGAGTTTCATTTTGGGTAGCTGGATTTGATTTATTATATTCGCTTCAGGATATAGATTTTGATAAAAAACATAATTTGCATTCAATACCATCAAAATTTGGTGCTAAGAATACAATGTATATAGCAAGATTTTTTCATATATTAACTATACTATTTTGGTTTTTGTTTATAAAAGAGGCAAATTTAGGACTATGGGCTATGAGTGCTGTTCTAGCAAGTTTAATAATGCTGGGATACGAACATTATCTAGTTTCCAAAGATTTTACAAAAATAGATAAGGCATTCTTTACAATCAATGGCTATTTAGGTTTTATCTTTTTGATTCTAATCATCATTGACATTTGGGTTTAATTTATATCAAATTAAAGGAACATAAAATGCTTAAATATTTATATCATAGATTCGCTATGTATATTTTACCTCTACTATTATCTGTTATATTAATTTCTCTATTTAAACAGACTATTGGAAATGAATTTCCATATAATTATATGATTCCAAAGAGTATATTCTTTATTTTTATTGCATTATCATCTTATCTAATTATAAATAATAAACATTATGCTTTTGCAATATCTATTTTATCAGTTGCATTGTTATCCTCTTCTATCTGGATGATGTTTGATGCCAAGACAATTTTAGGTGGAATTGGTGGAGATAATGGATTTTCTATGATAATGGTTGCAAATTTTATGCATTCTAATTTTTCTACTGATGTAACATATGAGGGACTAAGTGGTTTTTATCCATTTTATTTTTATTATGCAGTAGCTAAAATAGGGATTTTATTTGATTTAAGTTATTATAAAGCACTAAAATATGGAGCATTTATAACCACATATTTCATACCTATAAGTAGTTATCTTCTATGGAGAAATATTTATGCTAAAGAAGAGTCTTATATTATGGTTTTATCTACACTATTTGTTATTACAATAAGCATGTTTTTTAGAAAATCTTATGAGGTTATCTCTTTAGTGCTAATTATTCCATGGTGGATTTATTATTTTAATCTATCTGCAAAAATCAAAAAAGAGGCTATTGTTGGTGGATTAATTGGAGGTGTTTTATTTGGAGTCTTTTATTATTATTTCTTCCCCGTTATTGTAGCTAGTATCTGGGTTTTACTTAAGAAAATAAGAAATTTAAGACATCATTTTAAATATTATCTGATATTTATTGCATCATTTATGATAACAGCCTCACCTTATCTTTTTCCTTATGTCTATGACCTTATAATATATGGAAGTGAACCATTTCAGAATAGATATTTTACTCCTGAGTTACTACACTTTCCATTAGAAAATATATCAACTGTAAAAGATTTTTTATTTTTTCTTGGATTTATGTATCTTATCCTTTTTCGTCATAAATTAGTAGAGTGTTATCTTTTGCTATTGGTATTATCTAGTTATTTATGGATATTCTTAGGACATATAGGAATTTTAGTTGACACCCCATTATTAGTTAATAAAATATCTATATTTATAAATCTTATTTTATCTTTGGGTTTTGGATTACTTTTAAATTATATTGCAAAAAATTTAAAGAGTATTCATGTACACCCAAAGACAACAGTAGCTATAATGTTATCAATTCTAAGTACAACTTCACTATTTACTCAAATGGCAGATGCGTATAAATCTCCTGAACTTAAGAGTGCTAAAGAGTTTAAAGTTGATAAGTTATGGTTAAATAAAGATATTTTAGAACGCTTTAAAAATAAAAATATATTAGCAGATAGGTCTAGAATGTTAGTGACTTCCAACTATCCAATATATTTTTTTACCACTTGGAGTTCTTGCTACACACATCCTGCATCAAAGTTAATGAAAAGAATTGAATTTTTAGAGAAGTTAAGTAAAAGTGAGAATAGTGATTTTATAGCTTGGATATTACGAAATAATATGTTTTCATCAATAGATTTTGTATGGTTTTCTAATCAAACATATAATCTTTTACATGAGAACTTTCCACATGCTAATCCATATAAAATGATAACTATTAAATATAATCCTATATTTTTTAAAAGTCTTGAAAAAATTGAAGGTAGAAAAGAGTTATATAGAGTACCTGAGGATATAAATTACACTATAAATATAGATAAATTAACATCAAAGGATAGATTAATATATGATAAATTCTCAATTAAATAGAGTGGCTGTTATCTTTGCTGGTGGTAAGAGTTCAAGAATGGGTGAGGATAAATCTTTAATGCCATTTGGAGGCTATAAGAGTATTGCAGAGTATCAATATGAAAAGTTATCTAAAATATTTGATAAAGTATATATTAGTACAAAAGAAGATAAATTTGATTTTAAAGCCAATTTAATATATGATAAATATCCAGAGAGTTCACCATTAGTTGGATTGGTTTCTCTATTTGACACAATCAAGGAAGATAAATGTTTTGTATTAGGTGTAGATGTTCCATTTATTGATGAGGTCATTATCAATATTTTAATGAAAGAGTCTGATAATATTACTACAATAGCAAAGAGCCCAAATGGTCTTGAACCATTATGTGGAGTATATAATCGTTCTATTTTACCACTAGCTAAAGAGTTATTAAAGGATAATAATCATAAATTAAACTATTTACTAAAAGAATCAAATGCAAAAAGTATATATTTTGATAATAAAGATGCTTTCCAAAATCTAAATTTTATAGATGATTATAAAGAGGCATTAAGCAAAAGCTTACTACAATAATTTTAAATTTAACAGTAGGATATAATAATGAATATTATAAGTAAACCAGATAATGCAGAGCAGTTTTCACCAGAGGGTGCAACAGTACCATTTTTTAAATATGAAATTGGAGAGAGCCAGATTATAGAGTTTGATACATCAAAGTGTGGACCTCCAGAGCCTATGGTAAACGCAATGATTGGATTGAATATGATTAATGACAATACTCAACTTTTGATGATAAATCATAAAAAACCTGGTGGATTAATTAATAAGATTGGTGAGAACTATAATATTGAGAGTGTAAATACTCCAGATGGTGGTGTACAATTACTATTCTCTTATAAGAGTGGAGAGAGTGAAAAAGCGAATCTTTCAGATAATAGCTGTCACGGATAACTCCTAGATGTTTAGCATATCAAGCGATTATGCCCCTCCATTTAAAATGATAAGCCCTTTCTTTTGGATTGGGTCTATAGTTTATCTTATTAGTACAATATCACTTTTTACATTAAATCCTCAAAATGGTCATTTTGATTTGTCAATAGTTGCGTGGATACATTGGTTTTTATTGGGATTTGTAATGATGATTATATTTGGAGCAATGGCTCAACTTATACCAGTAGTTGTAGAGGTAGGACATTTTATTGTTGAACTCTATTATAGCATTTGGGTTCTTCTTATAGTTGGAACGACTATTATGGTTTATGGATTTTTATATAACCCTTTTGTCTTATCTTATGGTGGTCTTATCGTTCTCATAGCTATGATTATGTTTCTCTTTGATACGATAATGACCCTAAGTAAGGTAACAAATATAACATTAACTGTTAAGACAGTATTATCTTCTAATCTATTTTTACTTTCAGGGATTATTATTGGGTTTTTAATGTCTTTATCGATGAGTGGTGGAGATGGAATTGATATTACTCATTGGTTAGGTGCTCATGCAGTAATGGTTTTAGCTGGTTATGTAACTTTAACAATTATGGGTTTATCTATGATTTTAGTTCCAATGTTTGGATTATCTCATGGATTTGATGATAGTGCAGTTAATCTATCTTTTAAACTTATGGTTGGAGCAGTGATATTATATTTTATATCTACTATTATAGATATAAATATTGGTAAATTTATAGCTTTAATTATGATATTTTTATCGATTACTTTATATATTAAACAGGTGTATATTTTATATCAAATTAGAGCTAGAAAAGAGAATGATATTTGGGCTAAATCTTTATTTGTAGGATACGGAGCTTTAATATTTTCTGTAATTTTAGGTTTTGCATATACTCTAACTCATTATGAAAATTTTTTAATGGCAGGTTCTTGGTTTTTGATTATGGGATTCTTTGCTTTTTTAATAAACGGACATCTATATAAAATCATTCCATTTTTAGTTTGGTTTGAGAAATATAGTCCTTTAGTAGGAAAAGAAAAAGTTCCAATGCTTCATGAAATGTTACCAAAAAGAATGGCTAGATGTCAATTTTTATTTTCTAGTATGGGAATGTTAATTGCAGGTATTGGGATTTTAATTGGAAGTGATGACCTATTTAAGGGAGGTGTTA
>JAMOSL010000203.1 GCA_027063105.1 Campylobacteraceae bacterium | reverse complement strand
ACAGCAGAAGCTATACGATAAAATCCGTACATCTATTTTCTCTAAAAGTAAAATGAACAAGCATCATTACGATTGTAATCAAAACTTCCATCAGGATATGTTATTCCAGAACCAAATGAATTACAATCAAATGCTATATCTCCTGCACCTGTATTTAAATCTGAGACTATATATATAATATCATCTCCAGCATAAGGATCATTTTTATAATTCCCACTAAAATTTAGGAAGTCAAATGAACAATTCTCTCCAGCATAAAAAGAAAACTCACCATTATTTGGAGTATACTCTGGAAATTCCATAGATTCACATTTATATGGTACTCCTGCTAATGAAAATCCATTCTTGTCAATTAAAAAAAGTGTTATTAAAGACGGTGAAGGTACTACTGGAGGGACATACACATTATCATCACTTCCACCACAACCATTGAAAAGTATAGAGGCACTAATTAAACTAGCTATAATAATATTTTTATTCATTTTAATCCTTTATATTTATATTTTTTGATATTATACTATATTATTAAATAGAATCTATTAAATACTAAAGGAGTCTTGTGATGGCACAGTTGTACAAAGGTAAATTAGAAGAGTGGAATGATACAGAGGGATTTGGTATTGTAAAATCTGTTCATAATAGAAGAGATATTTTTATTCATATATCAGCATTATCTGTAGACTCTCCATCTCCTATTCTTGGAGATATGATAGAGTATAATATTATACGAAATGATGATGGTCAAGATGAAGCAGTAAAAGCTAAAATACTTCCTAGAGTAGTACATAAAAAGAAAAAAGAAAAAAAGGGTAATGGTCTATTATATTCTATTATTTTTATAATTTTCTTATTTGGAGGAATTGTATCTGCTGGATATTTCACAGAAGCTTATAAAAGTAATATATTTAAAGAGTATTTTCCATCTATAGCAAATCAATTAAATCCTCAAGAAGTTAAACCCAAAATTATTAAAGAAGAGATTATTAAAGAAGTAATTTTAAAACATATCAAGAAAGAAGAGCCAATTATTTTAGAGTGTACAGGGAAAACGGCTTGTAATGAAATGAGAAGTTGTGGAGAGGCATTATATTATATATCTAATTGTCCAAATACAAAAGAACTAGACACAGATAATAATGGTATTCCATGTGAAGAAAATCTATGTGGAGATAGTGGTATAGAAGTTGATAATATCTCTGTAAAAGCTCCAACAGTAAAAGATATGTATACTCCTTCAAATGATTTAAAATGTGATGGTAGACAATACTGTAGCCAAATGACATCTTGTGAAGAGGCAACATATTTTTTAAGAAATTGTCCAAATACAAAAATGGATGGCGATGCAAATAACATACCTTGTGAACGACAATGGTGTAAAGATTAGGATTATTTAAAGATGATAAAAATTACAAATTTAAGTAAAAGTTTTAATGCTAGACCACTATTTTCTAATCTCGATTTTACTCTAGCATTAGGAAGTATAATTGGACTAGTTGGGCGTAATGGTAGTGGTAAATCAACGCTATTCAAAATTATTTTAGGTGATGAATATTACGATGATGGAAATATAAACACACCTAAAAATTATATAGTTGGAGCATTACCTCAACATATTCATTTCACAAAACCAACTCTTCTTGAAGAGTGTTCACAAGTGCTGAGTGAAGAGGAGCAATATAATATATATAAAATTGAAAAGCTTCTATTTGGATTAGGATTTAGTCAAGAAGATTTGGAAAAGAATCCTATTAGCTTTTCTGGTGGGTATCAAATAAGGATTAATCTTGTTAAGCTTTTAGCCACTGAACCTAATCTACTGCTACTTGATGAGCCTACTAACTATTTAGATATTGTATCTATGCGATGGTTAAAAGGATTTCTGCGAAAGTTTGAAGGTGAAGTTATTCTAATTACTCATGATAGAGACTTTATGGATTCTGTAACTACTCATACTATGGGTATTCATAGAAAAGGTCTTAAAGTTATTAAAGGTGATAGCAAAAAATATTACACTCAATTAGTTGATGATGAGATGCTCTATGAGAAAATGAGAATAAATCAAGAGAAGAAAATAGCTGAATTAGAAGACTTTATAGCAAGAAACAAAGCAAGAGCATCAACAGCATCTATGGCTCAAGGTAAAGTTAAAGAGTTGGAAAAAATAGATAAATTAGAAAAGTTAGAGAGTCAGTCTAGCCTTAATTTTAGTTTTACATATAGTCAAACACCTGCAAAACTTCTTTTTGAAGCTAAAGATTTAGGATTTGGATATGAAGAGAATACTTTTCTATTTAAAAATATATCTTTTGCACTTGAAAAAGGAAAAACTATTGCAATTATTGGGAAAAATGGTAAAGGTAAATCTACACTCTTAAACTATATTGCACAAGAATTAGATAAAAAAGATGGAGATATATATTACCATCCAGAGACAAAAATGGCTCATTTTGGACAAACAAATATTGAAAGACTGCAAAATTCCAATACTATCACTGAAGAGATACAAAGTGTAGATTTAAAATTAGGTTTTTCATCTGTTAAAAACATTGCTGGAACAATGATGTTTAGTGGAGAATTAGCAGATAAAAAAATTAGTGTTTTATCTGGTGGCGAGAAAAGTAGAGTTATGTTAGGTAAAATTATAGCAACTCCTGCAAACTTACTCTTTTTAGATGAGCCAACAAACCACTTAGACATGGAGTCTATTGAGTCTCTATCTAATGCAATAAATAAGTTTGAAGGCTCTACGATAATGGTCACTCACTCTGAGATGTTACTTCATAAATTAGCAGACCAACTTATAATATTCCATAAAGGTGGTGCAGAATTTTTTAATGGAAATTATAAAGAGTTTTTAGAAAAAATTGGTTGGGAAGAAGAAGATTTCGAGAGTTCTACCCCTGTTAAAGAAAAATCAAACTCTACTCTGTCAAGAAAAGAGATAAAAAAATTTCGTTCAGAGATAAATAAAGAGAGAGGCAAATTCATAAATCCTCTGAAAAAAGAGTTAGAGTATTGCGAAAATAAAATTATAGAACTAGAAGATAAAGTTGAAGAGGATAATAAAAAACTTATAGAGGCATCAAACATTGGCGATATGGGCGATATACAAACTTTATCTAAATCAATATCTTCTAATAATATAGAGGTAGAGGAACTTTTTGAGAGGCTAGAAGTAGCTCAAGAGGAGTTTGATAGATATACTAAAATTTATGAAGAGAAACTTGCAGAATTGAATGAGGTTCTCAAGTAATGTCAAATAAAAAATTAAATCAAATTAAAACTGTTGGATTTATCCTAAAACCTGATGCTCCAGAGATAAAGCCACTTTATAAAAAAATTGTTTCCCAAATTGAATCCAAAGGTATAAAGGTTCTTATAGCCTCAAAATCTGCAAAAATGATAGGTGAAGATGGTATAAATTTTAATGAGATGTGCGAAATCTCTGATTTTTTAATCTCTTTAGGTGGTGATGGAACACTATTATCTTTAGTGAGAAGAAGTTATGGTCATCATAAAGCTGTATTAGGAATTAATGCTGGAAACTTAGGTTTTTTGGCAGATATTAGCATTGATGAGGTTGAACTATTCTTTGATAATCTTCTTAAGGGTGATTATCGTATTGATGATAGAATGATGATAGAAGGTTTCGTTGAAAGTAAAGATGGAAATATAAAAAAATTCTTTGCGTTTAATGATGTTGTAATAACTCGTTGGGCTATCTCCAAAATGGTTAACATTAATGCATCTATTAATGGTGATTGGTTTAACACATATAGAGGCGATGGATTAATTATTTCAACTCCAACGGGTTCAACTGCATATAATCTAGCCGTTGGAGGACCTATTATCTATCCACTTACACAAGCTTTTATTATGACTCCAATATCTCCTCATTCTCTAACTCAAAGACCAATTGTTGTTCCTGCTGATTTAACAATAGAATTAAGCTCATCAGATGATATAGCAATTGCTGTTATTGATGGACAAGATGATTATAAACTTTATAATGGAGATAAACTAGTAATAAAAGGTGCTATAAAAGGTGCAAAATTACTTCATAAAAGAGAAAGAAATTATTTCAGTGTATTACGAGAAAAACTATCATGGGGAGAAGATAGTTAATGATAGAAAAATTATATCTCAAAGGGCTTATTAGTTTTAATGAAGTTAATTTGGAATTCGATAGTGGACTCATTGTTTTAAGTGGTCCAAGTGGAGCTGGTAAATCTGTTTTAATGCAAAGCATTCTATCTTGTTTTGGGCATAGCATAGCAGAAGCAAAATTATGTGAAGTATCACTATCTAAACCAACTAATTTCAAAACAGAATTATACGAATTAGATAATGAACTTGTT
>JAMOSL010000202.1 GCA_027063105.1 Campylobacteraceae bacterium | reverse complement strand
GAGGAAGCAGGGTATCTTAAAGGAGAGGATAAAGAAGAGTGTATAACTAATAAATTAAACCCTAAGATTAAAATTTGTAAACCTAAAGATATATATAAAAAACCAAAATATAGAATCAAAAAATATAAAAAAATCAAAATATATAAACCTGTTAGAAAAAAGATAAAACCAAAAATATATAAGAAACCTAAAACTAAAAGAGTTAAAAAACAAGAACCTATATTTAATGACCTCGATATGTTTTAGTTTGATTTAAAAAGAACTTTTAGCCTTAAACTTGATATAACAGAAATTCTTGTAAACTATAATAAACTAATTTATGGATGGTAGAAAATGAGTTATATCCCTTATGTGGTAGAACAAACTGGTAGAGGTGAGAGAAGTTATGATATATATTCAAGACTTTTAAAAGATAGAATTATTATGTTAAGTGGAGAAGTTAATGACCAAGTAGCATCAACTGTTGTAGCACAACTTCTATTTTTAGAGGCACAAGACCCAGATAAAGATATATATTTTTATATTAATTCTCCAGGTGGTGTAATTACTTCTGGATTATCTATGTTCGATACTATGAATTATATTAAGCCTGATATTGTGACTATCTGTATAGGTCAAGCAGCATCTATGGGTGCTTTTTTATTATCTTCTGGAACAAAAGGAAAAAGATATTCTTTACCAAATTCTAGAATTATGATACATCAACCATCAGGTGGTGCTCAAGGTCAATCAACAGATATTCAAATTCAAGCTCAAGAGATACAGAGATTAAAAGATACTCTAAATGAAATTTTGGCAAAACAGACGGGTAAAACAGTTAAGAGATTAGAAAAAGATACAGAAAGAGATAATTTTATGTCTGCAAAAGAGGCTCTTGAATATGGTCTAATAGATAAAATCTTAACAAAAAGTATTAACTAAGGATTGATAGAAATGATAAGAGAGATAATTGTATATCCTGATAAACGGTTAAAACAAGTATCAAAAGAGGTTAAACTCTTTGACCAAAATTTACATACATTATTAGATGATATGTATGAGACTATGGTTGCAAAAAATGGTGTTGGTCTCGCATCTATTCAAATTGCTGTACCAAAACAAGTTTTAATTATCAATATGCCAATAGATATAGATGATAATGAAGAGAGAGATCAACCTAAAGAGAATACCTTAGAGATGATAAATCCTATTATTGTAGATAAAAGTGGCTCAGAAATTCATCAAGAGGGTTGTTTAAGTGTACCAAAAGTATATGAGGATATAGAGAGATTTAAGTATATTAAAGTTGAATTTTTTAATAGATATGGAGAGAAAGAAACTATTGAAACAGATGAATTCCTAGCTGTTGCTATTCAACATGAAATGGAACATTTAGAGGGAAAGTTGTTTATAGAAAATTTCTCTTATATTAAAAGAAAAAAGTTTGAAAAAGAGTGGAAAAAAAGACAAAGAGATAAATAGGTGTCTAAAGATAATAAAATTATAGTTAATCAATTAAAATGTGCAACTTTAGATGGTGTTAACGCACAAGTTATTGTTGTTGAAGCTACATTTACAAAAGCTTTGCCTTCATTTTCTGTTGTCGGTTTAGCAGGTAGCGATATTCAAGAGTCTAAAGAGAGAGTTAAATCAGCACTTTTAACAAATAGTTTTATATTCCCTCCACTAAAAATTACAATTAATTTATCTCCCAGTGATATACCAAACAAGAGAGGTACACATTTTGACCTCTCAATAGCTCTATTAATAGCCCTTAATAAAAGTAGAATAGACAAAGATGAACTTTTTGTATTTGGAGAGTTAGGATTAGATGGAAGAGTAAAAAATAGTTCTATGCTTTTTCCTATTATTTTATCTTTAAAAGAACAAGGATTAATTAAAATAGCAATTGTTCCAAAAGATGCAATAGAATATCTATCTCATATATCAGATGTTGAATTTATCGCTATAGAGAGTCTTTCCAAAGCTATAACTGTTTTAGAAAATGAAAACTTTGAAGCAAACATCGAGAAGTTTTCTTATAATTCAAAATTCATTGAGTTAAATAATAAACAATACTTTTATGAAGAATCATATCAAAATAATTTTTTAGATGTTAAAGGACAAAGTGTAGCAAAAAGAGCTTCATTAATTGCATCAGCTGGTATGCACAATTTTATGATGGAAGGTAATCCCGGTTGTGGAAAAAGTATGATAGTTAAAAGACTCCAAAGTATACTTCCACCCTTATATGAAGAAGAGATGCTAAGTATTGCTAAACATCAATTTTTGAATGGAACTGTACCAGATTTCTTAGCTATGAGACCAATTCGTTCGCCCCATCATACAGCTACAACAGCATCAATTTTTGGAGGTGGTTCAAGAGTAGCTAAAATTGGAGAAGTGGCATTAGCTCATAAAGGAATTCTATTTTTTGATGAACTTCCACATTTTCCAAAAAATATATTAGAGGCATTAAGAGAACCACTCCAAGATAAAAAAGTAAATATAGCTAGAGTAAACAGTAAAATATCTTATGATGCTGATATTATGTTTGTAACAGCAATGAATCCTTGTCCTTGTGGAAATCTTCTATCTAAAACTAAAGAGTGTAGATGTAGTCCAATGGAGATAAAAAGATATAAAAATAGATTATCTGACCCATTCTTGGATAGGATAGATATATTCGTAGTTATGCAAGAGGTTAATTATAATGATAAAGGTGATATAACTTCAGAAGAAATTCATAAAGATGTTATCAAAGCATTTATAGCACAAAAGAATAGAGGACAAAAGAGACTCAACGGTAAACTTAACGAAAATGAAATAGATAAATATTGTATATTAGAAATTGATGCAATCAAAATATTAAATAGTGCAATAGAGAGATTTGGATTATCTCATAGAGGTATAGCAAGTATCAAAAAGATAGCTCGAACAATAGCAGATATAAATCAAAATCAAAACATCACAAAAAGAGATATCTTAGAGGCATTAAGTTATAGAAGAAGAAAATAGTTTGAGTTTACTTTAGTATATAATTGACAATATGATGAAATCCTGCCAAGTCTATTTGGAGTATTATATCGTAAAAAGTAGAAATTCAATACACGGTACTTAAGTTTAAAATGAGTATCAATTTATTTTTAGCTCTTACATCGTGAAAGTGTTAGGAAAGGTAGCATAATGAAGACAGATTTATGTAATTTTAGTTTAAATAAAGATAGTCTTAGTATGAGAATACTGTCTAAATTTTATATATTTTTAATTTATATTATAATTTCTTTTCTTTACACTTTTAGTATATTTTAATTTAGAATGAAAAGAAATATTCTTTTCATTCTTCTTATCATTAATAATTTCAACTTTATTATATAGTTTAAAAGTAAAAATATCAAAATATTTTTATAATAAAAAAATAATTATATTTAGCATATTATTATTGTATTTTTTTAATCTAATTTTATTAAGTAATATACTTGCCAAAGATACAAATTATAACATTAAAATTGACTGGGATAACCTTTTAATGCTAAATCCAATTTTAAAGATAGAGTATAAGACAATAGATGAATTTATAGAAGATATTAAATCAAAACAAAATATAAATAAAATTTTAAAGGTAATAATAAAAGATGATGTTAATGAGTTTACAATAATAGGTGCTGAATATAAAAGTCTGTTATTAAATAGGCTTAGTTTTTATTTATTGATTATACTAATATTTTATTTATTATTTATAGTGCATATGCAACAAAAAGATATTTTAATTTATAGAGTAAATTTAAATTTTTCTATAATCGGCTTTTTATTATTATTGATATTTCTATCTTTGGATAATTTCATCACAAGTAAATATCAAAATATAGAATCACTTACAAAAAGCGTTTTTCAAGAAAATATAAATCATATATATATAAATGAAAATCATCAAAATTTATATAAAATCAAATTAAGGAATTCAAAATGAGTTTTAAAGTAGACCTAACATTCATCACCCCTAAAACTTAAGAGCTATAGAGCTAGGGTCAAGGGGGTCAGGTGATGCTAATGCTATGCTACCATACCACATACCAGAAGGTTGAGAAAGTGTTAAAGGGTCAGATGATGATGATAATCCCTAACCTATTTACCTTTATTTTAAAATATTTATCTCTTTAATTGTTAAACCTGTAATCTTTGCAATGATTGCAATATCTATATTCTGACCTAAAGATATTTTCGCTATTTCAAATTTCTCTTTTTTTGCACCTTCCTTTAATCCTCTTAGTTCACCTTTATGCTCTGCTGTATCTAATGTATTTATCCAATCTCTGTGATGTTTTAAATTTCGTTCATACTCTTTTCTTTTTTCTGGATTCATTTTTGCTATTTCGGAAAGTGAAA
>JAMOSL010000201.1 GCA_027063105.1 Campylobacteraceae bacterium | reverse complement strand
GTTGTTGCTCAAATTAGTGAGACTGATTTAAAGAATATTTCTCTTAATAAAGTTGTTGATTTAACAATTCCATCTATTAATTACAAAATAATAGGTACAATAAGTTCTATTATTCCTAGTTCAAATCCTATGACGCATAAATTTAAGATTAAAATTAAATTTGATATGAAAGGTCATTCAATTTATCCAGGCATGTATGCCAAAATATTAATTCAATTATAATGGATTCAAAATGAATAAAAAAACTGATTATGAAATAACTGATTATGCTGGTAAATTGGCAAAAGGATTTATCCAAAGTCCATTAACATCTGTTCTAGGTGTATTTTTACTTTTAATGGGTTATCTAGCACTTAGTGTTATGCCACGAGAAGAAGACCCTCAAATTGCGATTAGTGGTGGAGCAATTATTGTTGTTATGCCAGGGGCTAGTCCAAAAGAGATAGAAAATGTTATTGTAAATCCTCTTGAAAGAAAACTTAGAGAGGTTAGAGGTATAGAACATGTATATGGTATGTCCATGGATAATTATGGCGTAGTAAATGTCATGTATTATATTGGAGAGAATAGAGAAGATTCTAACTTAAAGCTTTATGATAAAGTTATGCAGAATATGGATTTAATGCCAAAAGGTGTTATGCAACCTTTAATTAAACCATTCGATATAGATATAGATATTCCAATTGTAACCATGGCATTCTATCCTAAAGATGGAGCTGATATTAGTGATGTTGAACTATTTGAGAAAGTTAGAATAGTTCAACAAAGAATTAATGCTGTTGATAATGTAGCAAAGACAACACTTAAAGGTGTACATAAGGCTCAATTTAATGTTCAAGTTGATATGGGTAAATTATCAGCTTATCATTTATCAATGGGTCAAATTATGAAAGCTGTACAGTCTGTAGCCGTTAATGTTCCTGATGTTAAGGGTAGAACAGCAGATAATAAACTTATAATGTTTGGTGTTAAAAATGCTATAGAAAATCCAGAAGATGTTGGTAATGTAATTGTTGCTCAATATATGGGTTCACCTATATATCTAAAGGATGTTGCAGAAGTTACAGAAGGTATAGATTTCCAAAACTTTAAAGGTGCAAAAATTGAGTTTAAAGCAGAAAATAATTCTTCAGCACCAATGTCAGAACAGAGAAAACAGATTACTTTAACTGTAGCCAAATTAGCAGGAACAAATGCAGTTTTTGTATCAGAAGATGTTATAGCTGTTTTAAATGAATATCAAAAAGAGTTATCAAAGGCAGGAATAGGTTATATAATCACAAGAAATTATGGACAACGTGCAAATGAAGCTGTCAATGAACTTATGCATCATCTTATTATTACAATTATAATTATAGCTCTTATGCTTATATTTGCTCTAGGTTGGAGAGAGTCTCTTATTGTTACATTTACAGTTCCTGCAATTTTGGCTATTACATTATTTACAGCTTATATGACTGGTCAAACAATGAATAGGATTACGCTTTTTGCACTACTTTTATCTCTAGGTCTTTTGGTTGATGCTGCTATTATTGTTATTGAAAATATTCACCGTCATTTACACTCCCATGAGGTAGATGATAGAACAATGGATGAATTATTAATAGAAGCAACAGATGAGATTGGAGCACCTACAAATGTTGCAACTTTAGCAATTATTCTTACGATGGTTCCTATGGCATTTGTTGGAGGAATGATGGGTTCATTTATGAAGCCTATACCATATAATGTTCCTGTGGCACTTGTAGCATCATTATTTGTAGCTTATATATTTACTCCATATTTAAGTTCAAGACTTCTACATAAACCAGATCATCATGATACTTCAAAGGACCATAAATAATGAAGAAATTTGAAATTTTTGTATATAGTATATTGAATAGTAAATTTAAAAAGACATTAGTTATATCTTTAACTATTTTGGCATTCTTTTTATCTTTACTAATGTTTCCAACAAAATTAGTATTGGCTAAAATGCTTCCAGGTAAGAGTGATAATACTTTCTCTATATATATTGATACACCAACAGGTAGCTCTATTGAGCAAACAAATAAGGTAAATCAATGTGTTATAGATTTTCTGAAAAAAGAGAAAGAAGTTATGAATATTGAACTATTTCAAGGGCAGGGAATACCTCTTGATTATGCAGGTTTAGTAAAAGGTGCAGGTATGAAAAGTTCTGAGAATGTATCAGAAATATCAGTTAATCTTACAGATAAACATAATAGAGTTGAAGCATCATTTTTAATGGTTAAGAGACTTCGACCAATTATTAAAGAAACTTGTCAACTTATTATTCCTAATACAGTTGTTAAATTAATTGAACAACCAGCTGGTCCTCCAACTATGGCATCTATTGTTGTTGAGGTCTATGGAGATAATATTTCTGTAATAAGAAAACTATCAGTTGAGACGGCTAATATTTTAGATAATACAGAAGGTTTGGTTGATATAGATGTTATGTCAGATGATATATACAGTAAATATGAACTAATTCCAGATAAAGAAAAAATTGCTAGAAGTGGACTTAGTGTTGAGCAGGTTAATAATATTTTATATCTTGCATTTGAAGGTATGGTTATTGCACATAAAAATTCAAAAAATTCTCCAGATCAAATCCCTATATTTTTAGTTCTTGATGATAAAACAAAAAAATTGCATGACCAACAACAAGAGACTCTTCAAAATAAATTATCATCTTTAAATCTTATGAATATGAGAGGAATGATGGTTCCATTAAGTGAAGTAGTAACAATAAAAGAAGAACCATCTAATCCTATGATTATGCATAAAAATTTAAATAGAATGATAAATGTTATTGCAGAAACTGATATGGTATCTCAAGTATATCCATTACTAGAGGCTAGAGATGTAATGTTAGAGTATTTCTCTAAAGATTACATTGTAACTAAATCGCCTGGAATAAGTACATATATGTTTGATTTATATCTTGAAGATAAAAAAACAGGTGAAAAGTTTATGCTCAGATGGGATGGAGAGATGAAAGTAACACTTGATACTTTTAGAGACTTAGGTGGAGCATTTATAGCTGCATTAATTCTTATATTTTTATTATTAGTTATATATTATAAAAGTTTTGCGTTAAGTGGTATAATTTTATTAGGCTCATTTTTATCTCTAATTGGGGTTATTGTTGGACATTGGGTTGCAAACCTATTTACTCATGAAACATTCTTTTTAACAGCTACATCTTTAATTGGATTTATCGCTTTAATTGGGATTAGTTCAAGAAATTCACTTCTTTTAATTGATTTTGCTAAGTCATTAATGGAATATCATCATTTACCAAAAAGAAGAGCTATAGCTGTAGCAGCAGCGACAAGAGCTAAGCCTATTATGTTGACAGCTGTTGCAATTATTTTAGGTTCAGCATTACTTGCAAGTGACCCTGTATTTGGTGGATTAGGGGTGGCTCTTATTTCTGGAACAGTAGCAGCAGTTTTTGTATCTCTTCTATTTGTACCAGTTCTAATGGATAATTCAAAATCTATGGATTTTAAACCAATTAAAGGTCATCACGATAATATCTCTATTACTAAATAGATGATAGATTCAAATAGACCTATAGGTGTAATTAAAAAACTTTTTTTAATTACACTTTTTCTTATACCATTCTTACTTCTATATATTTTATCAAAATATCCAGCTCCATTAGTAGCAATATCTTCTTTAATGATTATAGTACCATTCTTATTTTATATATTTCAATATTATAAAATGAAAATAGAAGGTGATTTTAAACCTCTATATGTATCAGTAATTTATATTTTTATATATTATTCTTCTGTTACAATGTTATTTATAGAGAATATTAGATGGTCAATATCTATATTAGTCATTTTTTATACAGTGATACATTTTGTAACATATTTTATCTTTATAATAATTTTATCTAGGCATAAGCAGTGGATTCTTATCAATGGAATATTTTCTAAATCTATATATACTAAGAAAAAATATAGAATGAAGTTTGTCTATAGCACTGAAATTTTTAAAGATATTATAGGAATGCTTACTAAAGTAGCTAAAAGTGATGGCATTGTATCAACTGATGAAGCAACTTTTATATCTTCTATTATTGATAATTTTATGGTAATTTATAAGGCTGAAGATATTAATAAAGATGATTTAAAACGCTTACGAATAGATTTAATTAAGCATTATAGAACTACAAAAGACAATAGTAAAAAAATAGAATCTTATGCATACTCTCTAGCACATCATAGCCATTTTCAGAGAGTTAAAGTTCTTCAGGAATTAATAAATATGGCAGATATAGATGAGTTTACAGAGATTAAAGAGAATATGATTTATAGCGTTGGATATATTTTCAGATTTGATAAGTCTCAAATATCCAGATATATTACAGGTATTCCAGAAGATGAATATAAAGATAGAGATAGAGA
>JAMOSL010000200.1 GCA_027063105.1 Campylobacteraceae bacterium | reverse complement strand
AAAGATAGACTTAAATTGGTAGGTTGCGAGTATAAATATAGTGCTATTACTCATAATAAAAAATCATCAATTCAAGTTTCTCTTTTATCAAAATACCCTTTAATAGATATTTATGAATTAAAAACAGATAGAGATACGGATAGATATATTTTACAAGCTACAGCAATAATCAATAATCATAAATTAACACTATTTGCAAATCATTGGAAAGCTAAATCAAGAGGTGGATTTGAGAGTAGACGAGTTGCTTATGCTAATAGTTTAGTTAAGAATTTACCTAAAAATGGTGAGTATATTATATTAGGTGATTTTAATACTAAATATAATGAATTCTTAAATTTAAAGAAAAAATATAATAATACTAATGGAATAGTGGGTCTTAATCATATTTTAAAAACTGTAGATAATAATAAGCTCATAACTAAAAATACTATTAAAAATGGTTTATATTATAATCTATGGTTAGAAATCCCTGTTTATCATAGATGGAGTGTAAATTTTTATGGGCATAAAAGTGCTATTGATAGTATTATTTTGCCATATACTCTATTCGATTCTAGAAATATAGATTATATAAATAAGAGTTTTAGAGTATTTAAACCATATTATTTATTTACAAAAAAACACTGGGTAAATAAATGGCAATATAAAAATAAAAAACATCAAGGTAAAGGCTACTCCGACCATTTCCCTATATATGCAAAATTTACTTTCTTTTAGGTATAATCGCGATACTTAGCTTAGGAGATATATAATGATACTAATTTCAGGACCTTGTGTTATAGAGAGTCGAGATATAGTTTTTAGAATTGCCGAGTCTTTAATGCCATATTACGAAGATTGCACAAAAGATTTTTATTTTAAAGCTAGTTTTGATAAAGCTAATAGAACAAGTTTAGAGAGTTTTAGAGGTTTAGGTATAGATGAAGGGCTTAGAATACTTCAAGGTGTTAAAGATGAATTTGGATATAAAATTTTAACAGATATTCATGAAGCTTCACAGGCTCAAAAAGTTTCTGAAGTAGCTGATGTCCTTCAGATTCCTGCATTTTTATCAAGACAGACAGATTTATTAGTAGCATCTGCTAAAACCTCATCAATTATAAATATAAAAAAAGGTCAATTTTTAGCTCCTGAAGCGATGAAACACTCTGTAGCAAAAGTTTTAAAAACTAGAGGTTGTGATGAGGTTAGTTATGAAAATTCTAAAAAATATGGTGTATGGTTAACCGAAAGAGGTTCAACTTTTGGATATGGTGATTTAGTCGTAGATATGAGAAGCTTACCTATTATGAGAGAGTTTGCCCCAGTGGTTTTTGATGGAACACACTCTGTTCAATCTCCTGCAACAAGTGGAGAGATTAGTGGAGGGAATAGTTTAATAGTTCCTTATTTATCAAAAGGTGCAAGTGCAGTGGGAGTAGATGGATTTTTCTTTGAAACACACTTTAATCCATCTATTGCATTGAGTGATGGTGCAAATATGATAAAGCTTAACGATTTAGAGAAGTTAATAAAAGATATAGATGCTATTAGAATGATAGTTGGATAAATAAATTTAAAAAGGAAGAAAATGAATATAGTAGAGGGTAATTTAAGCGTAGATAATAGTAAGAGAGTAGCAATTATAAATGCTAGATTTAACCATTTCATTACAGATAGATTGGTTGAAGGTGCTAAAGATGCTTATAATCGTCATGGTGGAGATGATAGTAAATTAGATTTAATCTTAGTTCCAGGGGCTTTTGAAGTTCCATTTGCACTAGAGAGAGCTTTAGCTAGTGGAAAGTATGATGCTGTATGTTGTTTAGGTGCTGTTATCCGTGGAGCTACTCCACATTTTGATTATATATCTGCTGAAGCTACTAAAGGTGTGGCGACTATAGGATTAAAATATGGCAAACCTGTATCTTTTGGAGTTTTAACTGTTGATAGTATTGAACAAGCTATAGAGAGAGCAGGTACTAAAGCTGGTAATAAAGGTGCAGAAGCTATGGTTACTTTGATTGAAATGATAAATTTATATAATAATTTGGAGGCATAGATGGCAACAAGACATCAAGCTAGAACAGCAGTTATTGGTCTTTTATATGCTTATGATTTAGGTAATGAACAAATTGCAAATTTTTCTGATGAGATTTTAGAAGAGAGTAAAATTAGAAATAAACAGAGAATTTTTTCAAATGAATTATTTAATGGTACTATTGTAAATTTAGAGATGTTAGATGAAGAGATAGAGAGGAATGTAACTGATTGGAATTTTAATGATATAGGAAAGGTTGAGAAAGCTATTCTGCGTTTAGGAGCTTATGAAATATTAGTTGCTAAAACTGATAAACCTATTATTATTAATGAAGCTGTTGAATTAGCAAAAAAATTAGCTGATGAGAAAGCTCCACAATTTATAAATGCTATATTAGATGCTTTAGTGGTAGAAAAAGAGTAGTTTATGACAAAACGAATGAGTATTGATGAGGCAGTTGAATTAATTGAGACAGCTGACCTTAAAGAGCTAGGGCAGATGGCATTAGCAAAAAAAAAGGAGCTTCACCCTAAAGGCGTAACTACATTTGTTGTTGATAGAAACATAAACTATACTAATGTTTGTTGGGTTGATTGTAAATTTTGTGCCTTTTATCGCCATGAAAAGAATGATGATGCTTATATTTTAACTTATGATGAGATAGACCAAAAGATAGATGAACTTTTAGATATTGGTGGAACTCAAATTTTATTTCAAGGTGGAGTTCATCCAAAGTTAGAGATAGAGTGGTATGAAGATTTAGTAGAACATATTCATACCAAATATCCAACAATTACTATTCACGGTTTTTCTGCTATTGAGATAGATTATATTGCTACAAGGTCAAAAATATCTATAAAAGAGGTTCTTGAAAGACTTAATAAAAAAGGTCTAGCATCAATCCCTGGTGCTGGTGCAGAGATTTTAAGTGATAGAGTTAGAGATATTATCGCACCTAAAAAGCTTGATAAAGATACATGGTTAGAGGTTCACAGAGAGGCTCATAAATTAGGAATAAAATCAACAGTAACCATGATGTATGGAACTGTAGAAACAGATAGAGAGATTGTTAAACATTGGAATTATGCAAGAGAGCTACAAGATGAACACAATGGATTTAGAGCATATATCATGTGGTCATTCCAAGGACAAAATACTCAACTTATGGAAGAATATCCTGAAATAGAGAAACAATCATCAAATAGATATTTAAGACTTTTGGCAGTTTCAAGACTATTTTTTGATAATATTCCAAACATACAAAGTTCATGGGTAACACAAGGTAGTTATATCGGTCAAATGGCACTATTGTTCGGAGCAAATGATTTAGGTTCAACAATGATGGAAGAGAATGTAGTATCATCAGCAGGAGCTAAAAACGAAATGAATCAAGATGAAATGGTCAGATTAATAAGAGATATTAAAGAGTCTCCAGCAAAAAGAGACACAGCATATAATATTTTAGAGAGGTTTTAAACTCTCTATTTTACTTTTTTCGACAGGGATGCCCCTACCGATACAAATTCAAAAAGTAAAATTAAATATAAAATTTTGTAGGGGTAATCCTTTATGGTTACCCTAAATGAGATAAAAGATAAGGATTAGAAATTTAATTCGGAACAATATAAAGGGCAACCACAAGGGATTGCCCCTACACATAGAATTTATCTTTTTTCCATCGTATTGGATTATTAAGAATATATTCTGATAATTTTATATATGATTCTTCATTACGAATAATATGTTCATAATAATTTCTTTGCCATAATTTTTTATCAAATGGAATCCATGCATCATTATGAACACCTTTTATATATTTATTGGTACTCAATGATTTAAATGCTCCAACAACATCACCTATAATATATTTATTACTTTGAGTTATCTCTATAATCCCATGAAAATGATTAGGCATAATAACATATTTATGAAGTTTGATATTAGAAAATCGTTGAGCTAAATTTAACCATTCAGCATCTATCATTTTACCTGCTTCATTTAATATAAGAGTATTATTTTTTATATCACCAAAAAATTTAAAGTTTCCATGTTCACAAATAGTAATAAAATATAAACCATTTTTGGAATAATCATAATGTTTTAAACGCAAAGATTTTCTATTATAAAAATTGTTCATAGAAATAATTCTATCACAATTGATTTAAAAATAACTATTATATTTTTGCAAATGTAGGGGCAATCCTTTATGGTTGCCCTAAAACAGATAAATGTATAATATTTAAATTTTCATAAAGAAACAAATTCATTAAAAAGATGTTACAAAATCGCTAAAATATTATTTTATAGTAAATATTGAAATAAAACTTTTACTATTTAATCTATTTATAAGTACAATATATACAAATAAATTTTATGTGCCATTATGGTTATTTAATTTAAAATAT
>JAMOSL010000199.1 GCA_027063105.1 Campylobacteraceae bacterium | reverse complement strand
ATATACTTTTTAAGCATATTTAATGCCTATAGAATTTTAAGTGCTACTTTCTGTAAATTTGAAGATTTAATTTATCGTAACATCAGTTACTCTCTACTTTTTGCAAATACTTAAGCAATTTTAAGTCCATCTTTATATTGGTGGTGAAGTACTAGGTGACCAAGTCAGAATAGCCTTTGATGGGGATGCTGTACTTTTTAGCGAAGCTTCTGAACTTGTATATAAAAAACATGGTCTAAAAGCTTTTGTAAAACATGAACAAGATAATAAAGATAATCCTTTAGAAAAAGGTGTTTTTGCTAAATTTCTTTTAACTATCGCTAATATTTAAAAGAAATTTAAAGATAAAAAGTCTCCTCTCAGAACTGCTTTAGTAACAGCAAGGTCAGCACCAACACATGAGAAAGTTATTAAAACCTTGAATGTATGGAATGTTAGAATAGATGAAGCTTTTTTCTTGGGCGGAAGTGAAAAGTATGAAATACTTGAAGCTTTTGGAGCTGATATATTTTTTGATGATCAAGATACTCATTTGGATTTGTCTGTATCTGTTGTGCCTAGTGCTAAAGTTATTCATAAAAGTATTTAAGGATTTAAAAAATAGTGTTGATAAAGATAAAACCAAAGTGTTTTTTGAAGCATAACCTATTATTCTTAATGATTTTTCAGAGGTGGAAAAATCTTTTAAACAACCAGACATAAAGATGTTAAACTAAACTATATAATACTCTTAGATAACAAATAAATATCGAAGGAATCCAATGAAATCATATAAAAATATTAATTCTTCACTTCTTGCTTTAGCATGTGGTGATTCATATGGTAGCTATTTTGAAAGGGATGGCTTATATGGAGTTACATTTGATATTAAAAAATTACCAGACGTATCCATTGAACCGATGATTACAGATGACACTAAAATGGCAAATATCCTATTAAAACATTATGAAGAGAATAGAAAAATTATTCCAATAGAGCTATTAGGAAGATACAAAAAATGGGCTATTAATGATGGTCAAAAAGATGGAATAGGTATACATACTTATAACGTATTAGTTAAAAATCAAAAAGACAAAGATTCACAAGGTAATGGTGCTTTAATGCGGGTAATTCCTTTTGGTTTACAACTAATAACTGATGGATATAGTTTTGAAGATACTATAGTAATGATGAACAATGAATCTGCATTAACTCATAAAAATGAAACTATTTGTATGGCAAATAGATTATCACTAGACCTTGCTATAAATGGTTTAAGTATTTTAAATAAATCAATTTATAAAAATATATTAGCTGAGATACATCTAGGAGATACAGCTTGGGTAATTCATTCATTATATATAGTAATTGAAGCTCTTAAAGCTAATCTCTCATTCCTTGAAGGCTTCAAGTATATTGTTGCTTCTGGTGGAGATACTGATACAAATTGTGCTATATATGGAGCAATTAAAGGGTATAAAGAGAATATTAGTAAAGAACTTTTAATACCTTGTTTTCTGCCAAAAATAATAGAAAAATCTCTAAAGAGCACAAGATAGTAAAAAATATATAATAAGCAGACATAAAGGTGTTAATTATATAAACTATAATTTAAATTAGAAAACGGAAAAAATGTATCGCCAAAGGATAATTATATGAATATACATCAACTAATAAAAGAGAGAATAAGTACTGTCTCAAAAGAAAAAATTGTAAAAGAGCTCGAATATAATTCACAGGCAAGAGGGCTCAAAAGTTTAAATGCTTTTTTAGAATATAAAACTTTATATTCTTGGATCTATTCAGGTCATTATGACTTTAAATATACTGCAATAACTTTTTTTGAAAAGCTTGTTGAAATCTTTTGTCTAAATAAAAAAGATATTACTGCTGAATTAGATAGGTGTAAAGAAATAAATTTAGAAATTGACAGATATCAAAATAGTTATATATTTATAAATACTAATTTCAAAAGAAGTACTCAACCTATTTTTGCACTATGTATGTTAGAGTCAAAAAGAAATCTTGTTTTACCAATAGAGGAACTAATTTTTAAGTCAGATGAAGAAGTTTTTAAGATTATATCATTGATTGTTCTACAACATTATAAAAACTCTGATGGAAAGATAGGTATATGGGGAACGACTATCAACTATATTTATCATCATAGTGATGGTAAGACTTATACATTTGATATTAATGGCAATAGAATAGAAAATGATAGAAATGTATGCGAGAGTAGAGCAACATTAACTATAAATGGAAAGGATTTACCATGTGGTCAGATGAATTAAAAGAGCTAACAAGAGAGATGCTATTAAAAATGCCTATGGCAATGATGAAGAATATAGATTCTCTGTATGGTGTCTTAATATTAGTAGATAATAAGTATGTTATTACAGATAGGACTTCGGACGATAAATATATATTTGATAGTATTGATGAATTAATAGAATCTGGCTGGGCAGTTGATTAATAGTAGAAAGCTATAAGGACAAAAATGAATTTAATTGAAAATATAAAAATTGCTAAACAGCTAATAAAGAATGCAGATGCTATTCTAATTACTGCTGGTGCTGGAATGGGTGTAGATAGTGGTTTACCAGACTTTAGAGGTAGTGAAGGATTTTGGAAGGCATATCCACCTATAAAAGAGCTTGGATTAGATTTTGAAGATATGGCAAATCCTATTTGGTTCACAAAGGATCCAAATCTTGCTTGGGCATTTTATGGACATAGATTACATCTATATCGTGATACCGTACCTCATAAAGGATTTAAATTATTATTAGATCTTGTAAAAGAAAAAAAGGATGAGTATTTTATATATACATCCAATGTTGATGGACAATTTCAAAAAGCTGGATTTGATGAGAGTAAAATAGTTGAAGTGCATGGAAGTATCCATCATGTGCAATGCTCTGGATATCATAAAGGAATAGGTAAAGCAGATAATATCAGTATAAATATAGATGAAGATAAATTTCAATCGCTAAGTACACCATTATGTGAAAAATGTGGAGATATATTGAGACCTAATATTTTAATGTTTGGGGATTGGGGATGGGATAATTCACGAACTCGTGCTCAAGAAGTAAGATATTCAAAATGGATAAAAAAATTGATTTTAAATGATAAAACAATTGTAATTATTGAGATTGGTGCAGGTAAACATATTCCTACAATTAGATTAAAAACGCGAAGTATGGCTCAAAAACTTCACATAAAAGCAATAAGAATTAATCCAAGAGATTTTGAAATTGATGAGAAATTTGGAATAGGTATTGATTGTGGTGCTTTAGAAGGATTAGAAAAAATTATAGAAATTAAGAATGAAGAAAAGAGATAAATCTAAAGTATTACCATATACAGACATAAAGATGTCATAACATTAACATATACTTCTACTACTTAAAAAGTAGGAGTATTATGTGCTTACATTAGCAAACAATTTTTATATAACCTCAATAGATCAAAACAACTATTGGTCAGAATCCAAACTACATGAAAAAACAACTTACAACTTCAGATATAAAGAGTACCAAGTGGAATTAACTACAGCTTTTACGATTGTTGGTTATACACAAGAAGATAATATCGCCATCATTAACTTTGGATATATGGTTGATATTGAAAAATGGTCAAACAGAGAGCAGAGGTTTTGTTATATAGATGATTTAGACTCTCAAAATGGTAAGTCAACAAAACAATATTTAAATTCTACAGAAGCTAGAAGTATCCTTTTAAAATTTATCACAAAACGAGTAGATAACTATTTAAAAAATATTACACCTGCAATTATTATAAGAGGAGCAATAAGTAATATAAAAGCTAATCTACCTAGATATACAAAGTTAGATGAGTTATTTTTTAAATATAACTACCATAAAATAGAGTTTGATATCACTAAGGCAGATTCTCTATATCAGATAACTGTAGGCAAAAAAGATGATGATAGGTTAATCTGGGCATATAGTAAAAAGAAAGAACACTTTGATAAATTAAGTGATGTCTTCAAAAATACTAATTAAGTGAAAAGGAGGTGAAATGGCAAGAGTGTTGATTTTAATTGGTACTGAATCAGATAAGTTTTCAGTAGTATTAAAAGTTATTGAGTTTGAAGAAAAATTTTCTAATAAATATATTATCGAAGCAACCAATTATTTCAAGAGTACCTCTAATGTAACTACTAAAATACCACAAATGTTTTTAGATGAAGGGGAAAGAGTGGCAGTATTGGACAGTGGTAAATTTAGAGTATCAAAAAGAGAATAAAGATTTTAAGGTTATTCTGAAGCATTAAGAAAGTATTGTACAGATAAGCAGATTAAATACTTTATCGTAAATCCTAAGCAGTTTCATAACCAGACATAAAGATGTCGATATATAATCTTATACTTCTTCTATAACATTAGAGGAGTTTGATATGAGACGAAGAAAAAGAAAAAAAACTATTAATACAACAATAGATTTTGATAAAGCACAACTAATTGATAAAAGGCTTATAGATAAAGCTTCCCTGTGGATACTTCGCA
>JAMOSL010000198.1 GCA_027063105.1 Campylobacteraceae bacterium | reverse complement strand
ATGGTAATTTTTTAGAAACTGTTAAGGTTTCTAAGTAAGGTGAAACTTGGAATATAGAAATATCATTAATAGAACTCAAAATTCTGTTTTCTATGATTTTCTATTGAAAAAGATACTATTAAGTATAGACCCAGATATTGAGTTTATTAATGATATAGATAAAGAGGAGTTTAAATGTATTATTTTTCGAGATTAAACATTAAACTTTTATCTTCTGCCATTCACCTTTATTAAAGGCTATCCATAAGAAGATTGCTTTTACAAGGGTATCAGTTATCATTGCAAAATATACGAATAATATAGAATGAAAATACCAAGATAATACAAATGCAGGGATAATTCTAATGAACCATATAGATATTAAATTTATTTTTAAAGTTCGTCTACTATCTCCAGCACCTCTTAATGCTCCTGATAATACAAAATTAAAAGCTAGAGGAACTTGTGAAAATCCTACAATTACTAGATATAAACTTGCCTCTTTGATTGTCTCTTCATCATTTGTAAATAACCATACTATCTTTTCTGGTATAAGTATCATAAATAGAGATATTATGAACATAAATACAGCTGTATATTTTAAAACTAATAGAACATCTTCTTTTGCTTGTTGTGGATTTTTTGCACCTAATCCTTGACCCATTAAAGTCATTGCAGCAATAGTAAATCCAATTCCAGGCATAAAGGCTAAACCTTCTACCCTTAATCCTATTTGATATCCTGCTAATGTCTCTGTACTGTATTGAGCAATAATCACAGTAAACAACATAAAAGAACCAAATGTTAAAGTTCTCTCAATAGATGCAGGAACACCAACTTTTAATGCCCTATTTAATAAAGATTTAGAGAAGTAAAAATATGGAGTATAAATCATTTTTCCTTTTAAATATAAAATAATATAAACAGCTAATTCTAATCCATTTATAATAACTGTTGAAATTCCAGCACCCACAACACCTAGAGCAGGAAATCCAAAATGTCCGAATATAAGAATATAATTTAAAAAGATATTCAGAATAATAGAGACTAATTTTATATACATTGGAGTTTTTGTATCTCCAGATGCACTTAATGCTGATACAAAAACTAATTTTACAAAGATAAATGGCATCATGAAAGTTAGAACTTGCATATAGCTACTACCCAAATCAATTACCTCTTGAGCTGTATCAAACCATATAAATATATAAGATGATAAAAAATACCATAATATAGAAACTGGTATACTAACAAACAAAGCAAATCTTAAAAGTGTAGATAATCCTAAACTAGCTCTCTTTAACTTAGAAGCTCCAATAAACCTAGATAGTAAAGCATTTGTTCCAACATGAAAAAGCGTTAAAATAGCAAAAACAAGCATAAGGGATTGTAGTCCTAATCCAACACCAGCTACTGCAAATGGAGATAATCTACCGACCATAATTAAATCAGTGATAACTTGGAGCATATCTAAGAGAGAGTTAACTCCTGCAGGTAATGCAATATTTAATATCTTTTTATGTTTCTTGGGAAAGTTCATTTTTTTCTTTTTATATTATTTTATCGTAATTTTGCTATTATTATGAATATTTTATTTTTCTAAGGATATTCAGGTGCTTAAACTATATATAAAAAAATACTATATTTTTATAACTCTATCTATCGCTATTATTTTAGGATTGACTCTAAGGTTATATGGTCTTACTTTTCAAAGCTATTGGTTTGATGAGATATTTAGTATAAAAATTTCTAATCCTATTCATTCCATTGACTATGTTTATTCACATACGATGGGAGATGTTCATCCACCGTTTTACCAATCTTTATTATGGTCATGGTATCAAATATTTGGGTTTAATGAGTATGCTGGAAGAGTTTTATCGGCATTAGCTGGAACTATTAGTATATATGCAATTTATGCGTTGGCAAGAGATATGTTTAATAAAGAGGTTGGAATATACTCTGCTTTTATAACCGCTACAAACTATTTTATTATCCTATATTCTCAAGAAGTTCGTTCTAATATATTCATGTTTTTATTTTCTATTCTTTCATATTTATATTTTATAAAATTAATAAAAGAGTATAATAAAATTAATTTTTTTCTATATATAACATTTTCTCTTCTACTAATGTACACTCACTATTTTGGATTTTTCTTAGTAGCCACTCAAGTTTTTGTATTTATTTATTATCTAATTATCGACAAAGAGAGGAGAGTTGAATTATCTAAATTAGCTTTTGGTTCAGGATTCATTATATTAATTGCATTGATTCCACTTCTTCATAGAATTTTAGAACATATCGGTACAAGTAATTATTGGATGTCTGCTCCTACTTGGTTATTTTTTATAGATTATATGAAAGCTTATGTTCTTAGTCCATTTCTACAAAAAATATTCTTTGTACTTTTAATAATATCTCTAATATCTCTATTTATAAAAAATGAATATAAAAAATCAATTATAACTCTTATAATATGGGTTATATTTGGCTATCTTTTACCTTATATAAAAAGTATAACAGGATTTTCTATTTTGATAGAGAGAAGTACAATTATTGTTATACCTCCTTTAATAATATTAATATCTTATGGAATTTTTTTATTTCGACCGTATATTTTAAAAATAATTCTAATATCATCTATTATATTTTTTGCACTATATCATATATATAGAATGGAATATTACACGAAGGTATCAAAAGATGATTTTAGAGGATTAATCACATATTTAGATGACCTTAAGAGTGAAATACCTATTTATGATTTTATTATGCACAATCTACACGACAATAAATATGAGAGTCATTTTTTTGAAGTTTATACAAAGATGTTAAGTAAAGATGTCAAAATATATCCTGCTAGAGTTTTAAAAGAGTCTGAAAGCATTCCAAAATACTTCTGGGCAATTCATGGACATAAAGATTTTATATCAAAGGCTAGAATATTGCACATAGAAGGAATTAAACAAATTAAAGTTATAGATAAATATCATACACAAGCTATTCTATACTCTTATATTTGTATAAACTGTTTGAAGGATCATCATGAATAAAAAACCAACTATATCAATAATCGTACCTTGTTATAACGAAGAAAAAGTTGTATCTCTCTTTTTACAAAATATAGAACCTATTCTAAAAAACACAAAAGAAAGTTATGAAATAATTTTTATAAACGATGGAAGTCAAGATAATACATTTAAAGTATTGCAAGAGTTAAAAGATAGCTATAGACATATACGGATTATAAATCTCTCTAGAAATTTTGGTAAAGAATCAGCTATGACTGCTGGATTAGAGTTCTCATTAGGAGATGTTATTATTCCTATTGATGCTGATTTACAAGACCCTCCAGAATTAATTGTAAAATTTTTAGAGAAGTGGAGAGAAGGTTTTGATGTTGTTTTAGCAAAAAGAGCTGATAGAAAAAGTGATAGTTTTTTTAAACGAAAAAGTGCAGAATTATTCTATAAAACTCATAATCAAATATCAAATATATCAATTCCAAATAATGTAGGAGATTATCGTTTAATGACTCGTAGAGTTGTAGATGCAATTAAACTTTTACCAGAGAATCAAAGATTTATGAAAGGTATATTTGCATGGGTCGGATATCCAACGACAACTATAGAATATAAAAGAGAGGTTAGAATAGCAGGTGAAACAAGTTTTAATGGTTGGAAATTATGGAATTTTGCAATAGATGGAATTACTAGTTTTAGTACTGTACCTTTAAGAATTTGGTTATATATTGGGGTGAGCATATCTTTTTTATCATTTCTATTTGGTATAACAATTATTATAAAAACTCTGATTTATGGAATTGATTTACCAGGATATGCCTCAATGTTAACTATTATTCTTTTTTTAGGAGGTATTCAACTTATGGGTATAGGAATATTAGGAGAGTATTTAGGACGAATATATAATGAAGCAAAAGGCAGACCAATATATATTATAGAAGGTGAATATTGATAGATTATATATTTTCTCATAAAATAGTTAGATATGGATTTATAGGTGGTATTTCAACTCTTATTCACATATCAATAGCATCTTTATTTATCTATTTTATATCAAACTCACTATTTTTATCTAATATAACAGGATTTTTAGTAGCATATATATTTTCATATACGATTCAAAGTAAATTTGTATTTGAAAATAAAATCAGTTTAGAAAAAGCTATAAAATATTTTCTAGTACAAATAGGAGCTTTAATTATAGCTATTCTATTATCAGATATTTTAAATGAATTTAATAGCTATATAAAAAGTATAATAGTAGCATTTCTACTACCCTTAGTAACATTTTTTATACATAAATTTTGGACTTTTAGAGTATCATAAATCTCCTCTCAAACTCTCACCATTAAAGGCAAATCTTTGAATATTGCTCTCTCTTAGTCTATCAGTTAATCTATCTCCTAAAAAAGTTTTAAATTGTTTCTCTATTAAATTTGAGATATATATTGTTGGTAGCATTTCATTGAATCTATGGCTTAATAGCTCTTCTAATTGTATCATTTGCCAATCAATCAATACTC
>JAMOSL010000197.1 GCA_027063105.1 Campylobacteraceae bacterium | reverse complement strand
GCATTTATTGATAGTGATTATAAGGTTAAACAAGAAGATATTATATTAAGGATTGTAAAGAGCCTAGATATAGATTTATTAATATATCAAAATATACGAAATGAATTTGATCCAGATGATATCACAAGAGATACAGATAGAGAATTAACTATTAAAGATTGTTATAAAATTTTAAGCGTCACTCCACAAGATCCTATTAATGTAGTGAAAAGAAATTATAGAAAACTTGTTAGGCAATATCATTATGATTCTCTTATTAGTAAAGATTTACCTAATGATATGTTAGAATTTGCTGAAGAAAAATTAAAAATAATAAATACATCTTACGATATGATTAAACAAAAACAGGAAAAATAATGGTAAAAATATGTATCAATTGTAATGCTGAAAATCTTGAAGAGGCACTATTTTGTAAAAAATGTGGAACAAAACTACCAACGCTAAAAGAGATAGAAAATGCCAGAAGAGAAGAGCAAGAAGAGGCTGATCGTAAATGGCGAGAAGATATTAGACGAACAAAAGAAAAAAATGAAGCACTTAATGAAACAAGAAGAAACGAAGGTAGTGTATCTGTTTATGGCTCTTCAAGAAATAATAGTGAAGAGAGAGCTTTATCCATTCATTCACCTGAACTAAATTCTTCCTCATCTAATAAAGATTATGCTCCACCAAAAAGACAAAATCATAGAGCTAAAGAAGAAGAAAAACCTCAAAGAAATATTAGTTTAATAATTATTAATTTATCAATAGTTCTTCTTTTCTCAGTAGGTGCTTTAGGCTATTTTTATATAGATAAAGAGGGTATGGATATTAATTTTATTACAAATAAATTTACAGATGACTCTTCTGCTGATAAAACTAATTCTAAAGACACTAATAAAATAGAAGAGATAGAAGGTATATTTGTTGATAGCAATAGAGAACTTATGTGGCAAGATAATATAGATAGTAAAAAAATGATTCTATCATGGAAAGATGCAGAGAATTATTGTGACAATCTATTTTTAGGTAATTATATAGATTGGAGAATACCTATGAAGCCAGAATTGGAGAGTATATTAGATACTGATAACAATCCAGCTATAAAAGAAGGGTTTGAAAATATTTCAAAAACATTTTATTGGTCAACTCCTATAAAATCAGATAGTTCATTTGCCTGGCATGTATTTTTTGGAAAAGGTGGTGGCGTAGACTATGAAGATATGAAAAATTTAAATTCTGTTAGGTGTGTAAGAAATTATTAGGTGATTAAAAATTAATCATCTAAAACTTTTTAAATAGTATATAATTTGATATGATTATACAATATTATTTAAAAGGATAAAAAATATGAAGTTAAAGTTTTTAACTCTTTTGGCAACTCTTTTGCCTATAACTGCTTTTGCAGAAGAAACCCCATCACTAGATACAGGTGATACTGCTTGGATGCTTGTAGCTACTGCATTTGTAATGCTTATGACCCCTGCTGGATTAGCACTTTTTTATGGTGGTATGACTAGAAGTAAAAATGTCCTTAATACTATGGGTATGAGTCTTATTGCATTTGCTGTAGGTACACTTGTATGGGTTGTGGCTGGATACAGTATCGCTTTTGGTGCTGGTGATTTTATTGGTACAGGTAAAATACTTCTTGATGGAATTACAGACAAAAGTTTAACAGGAACAATTCCAGAACTTCTTTTTGTTGCATTTCAAGGTACATTTGCAGCTATAGCTGTGGCAATTGCTAGTGGTTCTATGATAGAGAGAGTTAAATTCTCTACATTTATAATATTTACATCTCTATGGATTCTAGTTGTTTATGCTCCTGTAACTCATTGGGCATGGGGTGGTGGTGAAACTCTAAACTTCGGTGAGATGGATTTTGCTGGTGGTACAGTTGTTCATATTAATGCTGGTGTAGCTGGATTCGTTGTAGCAATGATGTTAGGTCGTAGGAAAGATTATGGAAAAGTTGCTATTAAACCTTTCTCTCCAGTATTCGCAGTTCTTGGAGCAGTTCTTTTATGGTTCGGTTGGTTTGGATTTAATGCTGGTTCAGAAGTTGCTGCTGATGCCATCGCAGGTAATGCTTTCCTTGTAACTAATGTTGCTGCATCTTTAGGTGTAATCGGTTGGTTAACTGCTGAGTGGATTGTATATAAAACTCCAACTCTAATTGGTGGTGCATCAGGAGCTATCGCTGGTTTAGTTGCTATTACTCCTGCTTCTGGTAGTGCTGGTATTGTAGGTGCTATTATTATAGGTTTAGTTGGTGGTATTATTGGATTTATCGGTGTATCTAAACTTAAACCTATATTCAAAGTAGACGATTCATTAGATGCATTTTGGATTCATGGATTAGTTGGTATCTGGGGTTCAATTGCAACAGCATTATTCATCGCTCCATATCTTAAAGCTGATGATTATGCTCTAGGTACACAGATGTTAGCTCAACTTAAAGCCATTGGATTAACCATAGTCTATAGTGGTATAATGACAGCTATAATATTCTTTATATCTAGTATTATCACAGGTGGTGGTAGAGTAGATGAAGAGACAGAACAAATTGGTCTTGATGAAAAAGTACATGGCGAAAAAGCTCTTAATATATAAGGATAAAGTATGAAAAAAATTGAAGCTATTATAAAACCGTTCAAATTAGAAGATGTAAAAGAGGCACTAGTTGAAGCTGGTATCGAAGGCATGACCGTATCTGAAGTAAAAGGATACGGTAGACAACAAGGTCATGCAGAACTATACAGAGGTGCAGAATATATTGTTGAATTTATTCCTAAAATTAAAATAGAGATAATAGTAAGTTCTAAAGAATATGCAGATATTGCTGTAAAAGCAATTAGTGAAGCAGGTAAAACAGGTAAAATTGGAGACGGTAAAATATTCGTAACTTCAATAGATAGCGTTCTCCGTATTCGTACAGGAGAAGAGGACGAAGAAGCTCTTTAAAATTTTGTAGGGGTAATCCTTTATGGTTACCCTAAATGACATAAAAGGTAAGAATTAGAAATTTAATCCTGAATGATACAACAGCTCCAATAGATGGGATAAATCCTGTGAAGTTACTATGAGATTGTTCATTCTCCATATATTTAAATTTACTAAATAGAGACTCTATGATTTTACTACTGTGAAGTAATTTTTCACCTTCTTCTTGGGATTTTGAACTAAATAAGATATTAACTTGTACTTGTAATTTTCTTAATAATATATGTAATTCTATGCAAATAAAAGATTTAAGAAAAATGAGTGAACTAGTTAATGATAAAAAATTATTTGAGATAAATTTCTATTATTTAAAACTTCTGTTGGGAATACTATTCAACCATTCATCTCTATTTGCATCACTTGGCATTCTCCAGTCTGCTCTTGGACTTAGGCTTATTGTTCCTACTTTTGGTGCATCTGGTGTACAACTTCGTTTAAACTGTTGGGTAAAAAATCTATGTATAAATAATTTTAATACTTTTTTAATCTCATCATTTGAATGTATATTTTTAAATGCAATTTGTGCTAAAAATTCTATTTTCTTAGGTTCAGCTCCATATTTTATAAAATGATATAGAAAAAAGTCATGTAAATTATATGAACCTATAATAGCTTCTGTCTCTTGGACTATTTCATCTTTTTTATGTGGAAGAAGTTCTGGGGATATAGGAGTCTCTAATATATCTTCTAATATATATGCTATATCTTTCTTATATTTAAAATACTCTATTACATATTTTATAAGTGTTTTAGGAATTGTAGCATTTAGTCCATACATACTCATATGGTCTCCATTATATGTACTCCAACCTAAAGCTACCTCACTTAAATCACCTGTACCAATTACTAATCCACCTTCTTTATTTGCTAAGTTCATTAATATAGAAGTTCTTGCTCTTGCTTGTACATTTTCATAAGTTACACTATGGTCATTAGGATTATGTCCTATTGCTTCAAACTCTTTTAAAGATAAATCAACTATATCTATTTCTCTTAAAGTAACTCCTAGCGTTTCACATAATTTTATAGCATTATTTTTAGTTCTTGAAGTTGTACCAAATCCTGCCATTGTAATAGCTATAATATTTTTTTTATCCCAATTCATAATTTCAAAGGCTTTAAAAGTTGATAGTAGTGCTAGAGTAGAATCTAATCCTCCTGATATTCCTATAATCGCTTTAAATATTCTTGCAGATGTTAGTCGTTTAATAAGTCCATGAGCTTGAATATTAACAATCTCTTCACATCTCTTCTCTTTTTCAAATTGATTAGAAGGAATGAATGGAAAGGGGTCTATATCTCTATTTAATTTTTTAATATTTAGTATTGTTAAGAGTTTTATGATTCTTGCATCAAAGGTTTCAAAATCAGAAAAACTTCCTTCACTAATTCTTAAATATTTTAATTTTTGTAAATCAATATCAGCACTTATTAATTGATTCTCCATATAAAATCTTTCTGATTTAGCTAATAAAGAACCATATTCACATATAATAGCATCTCCACCAAATACCATATCAGTAGTAGATTCACCAACACCTGAAGAGCTATAAATATATGCACAAAAGCCTTTTGC
>JAMOSL010000196.1 GCA_027063105.1 Campylobacteraceae bacterium | reverse complement strand
ATTATTATTAATATCTTTATTTATATTTGTCATAATAATAGGGATATTTTTTTCTTCGTATATCTTTAATGAACTTTCATCTATATTTTGTTCAATATCTAAGAAAACTGTTGCAAAATCATAATCATCAATAATTTTACTTAATAATTCTTTACCGTCATTTTTATTTCCATTATAAAAATAACTTTTAAATTCTAACTCTTTATTAGATAAAACTAATTTATTATTAATTATATCTTCGTAAATATTTAATAATTTCAATTTATTACTATTACTATTACTTGTTCTATTTCCATCAAATACACATGCTATATATACTTTATCTACTTTGGAATTGAATGATAGATAAGAAAGAAATGCTACTGATAGCAAAATAGCTTGTAATAATATTACCCATTTATGGGTAGTAACATATAATTTAAAATTCATTAAAAAACCTTATATTTAAGTTAAATTATATTATATTCTAATTCATCTCGCACCTTCATTAATTAAAACTGTACGAATAGTTTTAATTAAAATCACAAAATCCATCCATAAATTCCAATTTTGAATATACCATATATCTAAATCTACTCTTGCATCAAAAGATACATCACTTCTTCCACTAACTTGCCATAATCCTGTAATCCCTGGTTTGACAGAGGCTATCATATCAAAATCTTTTTTTATTTTTATCTTTTCATTAATCATATATGGTCTTGGTCCAATAAAACTCATCTCTCGCTTGAAGACATTAAATATTTGAGGTAATTCATCTAGACTTGACCTTCTTAGAAAACCCCCTATTTTTGTAATTCTTGGATCATTCTTATATTTATGAAAATTATTATAATAGTCAACCTCATCAGGATTCTCCTTTAAATATGTTTTTAGTATTGCATCTCCATATACATACATTGTTCTAAATTTATAACATATAAAAACTTCACCATTCTCTCCTAATCTATCTTGAGTAAATAGTATCTTTTCCTTTGGCTCTTCTCTCTTTATTCTATATGATATATATAACATTGGAATTAATAAAAATGGAAATATGAAAATAGACAATATCATATCTGTGACTCTCTTTAAAATTAATCTATATCTACTTCTTAAACGATTTCTAAAAACAATTAAGTTTGTCCTTGTATTTGAAAGCTCATATATATGTGAATGGGTTAGATTATATTCATCAATTAATGGTATAAAAATAACTTCACTTCTCTCTTTTATTTCAGATGCTATAATCAATTTTAATTTTTTTATATCTCTATTTTTTGAATTAATAAATACAGTACAAGGCTCATTGCAATTATTAGCTTCTACATATCCTAGATATGGATTTCCATATATTTCATTTATTAAAAATTCATCATCTCCATATATAGTAGCTTTTTTTTGCCAAATACCCCATCGATAAAGAAGTCGTTTTGTAATATTTTTAGATATTGGAATAAAGATAGTCATAAAGAATAGTGTAAATGCAATTACAACTCTCGAATACTCTCCTATTGATTTAGTCATTCCTAAATATGCAAATATAATCACTGTACTAATAAAAATACCTTTTAAAATAAGTCTGCTCTCATGCCAAAAGTCATATCTATATGTATATATTCCTTCATAAGCAAATAAGAGTACAGGAATAATATATATTGGATAAAACTCTGTATAGGTAGATAGAGTTATATCATGCGTTATAGAAAAAAAATCATCTAATCTATTTCTGAAATGTGATGCAAAGGATATTGACAATACTATCATAATCATATCGATAACAACAAATATTATTTTAGATACTATCTCTCTCATTTCTTACTCTCTTTGTCTAAAAATTCTGCAATAGCTTTACTTGATATAAGACTACCTTTAGAATTTAAATGTGAACGGTCTGCAAAATATTCATCTTGAAGATTCATCATATTATGTAAATCTAAAAATACTCCTGTATTCTTACTCAATATAACTTCTACTTTTTGTTTAAACTTTTGCATGGTAGGTTTAAGATGGTTATATTTTTTAACTAAAGGTTGTCTATATGGTTGCATCACAAAAATAAAATTTATATCTTTTTTCTTTAAATCTTCAGTGATTTTATCTAATGCACGAAAAGCATATATTGATTGTCTATCTCTATGTGGATTTTTCCATCGAGATTGAATAATATCCTTTCCATAAATTTCTAAAGGAACACTTCCACTCTTATCAAACCCCAAATATGTAAAATGATTACTTTGTTGATACTCTCTATTCCAATTCCATTGTCGTTTTATACAAAAGAATATATCTTGACAGGATTTAAAATAAAATTTTACACTCTCTTTTATAGATAAATTATTTGATATATAGTCTATTATAAATTTGCTATTATAATCTTTCAATTTTCCTGCATAAGCAAAATCTGAAAATTGAGCAGAATATATTACCCTTTTTAAATTTGGAAATAATGGGATTAACTCTAAAACTTGCTTGATTTGTGGAGGAGTTGCTTCATATACTGATAGATTCAAAACCCCTTTAGCCTCTTTAGAGTATTTCTCTAATGCTTCACCTTGAACATTATTTAGACCAATTGATGAACCTACTATTATCGTATCTATCATAGTTAAATCTATATTTTGCTTTATAAATCCTATCTTAGCATCAAAAGATATTCTATTTGTAATTGATATTGGATAATTTTGAATAAAATAGAACGAATAGATAAAATAGCTAAATAAAATAGTTGAAATCATTAAAAAGAGTATCCTTACATAAGTTTTATATTTGAGTTTCATCTTCTCTCCTAAAAGTTAAAATATATAAATTCACTCTTGCGATAGAGAATAAATATACTCATTAAAGATAATATTGTCCACAACATATAAAAAGGAGTTGGAATAAACTTCTCTCTTAGTTGCATTGAATTTTTAAATAATAGAGATAAAATAAATCCTGAAATTATCCATATAAAAACCTCTGGAGTTGAGTAAAATATACTACTCCACTTTTCAGAACCTGTTGATAAAAAACTTAATTTTGATGATAATATTTGAGGTAAAATAATCTCTCCAAAGAACATTCCATCTAATACTTTAATAGCATCTTCCCACTCTTTTGCTCTAAAGAATACCCAAGATATATTAATAAAATTAAATGTTATAAACCAAGCTAAAATGAAGTTTATTTTAAATCTTAATTTTTGCCAAAATTTATGAAGTGCTAAAGCTGTCCCATGCATAACACCCCAAAATACAAAAGTCCAACCTGCTCCATGCCAAATTCCACCAAGTAAAAAAGTCAGGAATAGATTAAAATATATTCTTGTCTCTCCTACCCTATTTCCACCTAATGGAATATATAAGTATCTCTTTAAAAAATTTGATAAAGTTATATGCCATCTTCTCCAAAAATCTTGAATTGATAATGCCTTATATGGTGAATTAAAATTTATTGGAAGCTTTATATTAAATAAAAGAGCAATACCAATAGCCATATCTGTATATCCACTAAAATCAAAATATAATTGAAATGTATAACTCAATGATGTTAACCATGCTTCAATCATATTTAAACTAGTAGCTACATCAAATCCTTGAGTTGCAAAGATAGCGAAACTATCAGCTATAGCTACTTTTTTAAATAGTCCAATAGAAAATATAAAAATACCTAATGCAATATTTCTATAGTTTTTTATCATATTTTTACTATTATTAAATTGAGGCATCATTTCAGCATGATGAACTATAGGACCTGCTATAAGTTGAGGAAAGAATGTTACAAAAACTGCATAATCTAAGAAATTATGCTCTTTTGTATCACCTCTATAACTATCAACTAAATATGCAATCTGTTGAAATGTGTAAAAACTAATAGCAAGTGGCAAAGCTAGATGAAAGAGAGATAGATTATAGTCCGTAAAAAAGTTTATGTTTTCTATAAAAAAATCCATATATTTAAAATACCCCAAAAGACCTAAATTGAAAAAAACTCCAATATATAAAAGATATTTTTTATTATAAATATATTCTCCAACAAAAAAGTTAAAGATTATTGATAAAAGAATAAGAGGTAAATATGCTATATTCCACCAGCTATAAAAAAATAAAGATGACAAAATCAAAAATATTTTAGATAATATTGTTAATTTTTTAGAATTTAAATAAAAGTAGATGAAAAATGTTATAGGTAAAAAAAGAAATATAAATTCATAAGAGTTAAATAACACGCCAAGATACCTCGTCAGAAATAAGATTTATTTTAATTGAGTATAATATATCTAAAAATTACTTTTGAAAAGATTTTTTAGTAAAAAGGAGACTTAAGAGTGCTAATAAAAATAACTATTTGGTTATCTGCTTTTACAATATTTATTATGGCAGGTACAATAAAGATTATGCCTTTAGGAGATTCTATAACTTATGAGAATCATTTTTCAGATCTATCAAATCCAAGACCTATAGGAGTTAGAAGTGCTTATCGTAATTATTTATGGTACAAACTAAGAGATATAAATTATGATGCAAATTTTGTTGGCTCACAAGTAGCAGGACAAGATATAGAACCATCTTTTGACCCAAATAATGAAGGTCATCCAAGTTGGACAAGTTATGAGATAGCTAATAGAG
>JAMOSL010000195.1 GCA_027063105.1 Campylobacteraceae bacterium | reverse complement strand
CAACATTTGATAGAGCACCTGATGGGGCTGGGTTAGATTATTGGGTAGAAGAGTCAAATCTTAGCCTAGAGGGTATTGCAGAGAGTTTCTTTGACCAACCTGAGACTAAAGAGAAATATCCTGAAGGATTAGATGAAACCGACTTTATTGGTTCTGTTTATGAAAATACTTTTGATAGAGCTGGTGATGAAGCTGGTGTTGATTATTGGAGAAAAGGACTTAGAGATGGTAGTCTTTCTAAACAACAATTTATACTTGCTGTTCTTAATGGTGCAAAAGATAATGATGAAGAGCTTTTAAACAATAAGACTGATGTTGGATTAGCTTTTGCAGAATCAAATGAGACTAATGTTCAAATGGCAAAAGATTTAATGGTAGACATCAGTGCTGACCGTGGAAGTATTTTAGGTTCTTTAAATAAATTATATGCTCACATGACTCATGCTAATGAACATGCATTTGCAAATAATTATACTTTAGGTGAAGATGGAACCATTATATCTAAAGATAAAAGTATGAAAGATATAACTAAAAAACCTAAAAAAGAAGATGTAAAGCCTAAACCCAAACCAGAGGCAAAACCTGAACTAGAGGCAAAACCTGAACCAGAGGCAAAGCCTAAACCAGAGGCAAAACCTGAGCCAGAGGCAAAACCTGAACCAGAGGCAAAGCCTAAACCAGAGGCAAAGCCTAAACCAGAGGCAAAACCTGAACTAGAGGCAAAACCTGAACCAGAGGCAAAACCTGAGCCACCTGTAAAGCCTTCAATTAAAAGCTAAATTTAGTCAGATATGAATATCTATTCGTTCTTTTAAATAGCATATTCATACATTTTAATATAACTCTCTCCTGCTACTTTCAAACTAAATCTCTTTTACAAGTAGCTTGAAGTTTAAAATTCTTATTAACCACTCATACAGTATTTTTTTGATACACTAATAACTTAATATTATACATAAATTACAAGGTTCAAAATGCCAAAAATACCACAAACACATATTAGAAACTTTTCAATTATAGCCCATATAGACCATGGAAAATCAACTTTAGCAGATAGAATTATTCAAGAGTGTGGAGCAGTATCTGATAGACAAATGTCTTCTCAGGTTATGGATACTATGGATATAGAAAAAGAGAGAGGTATAACAATAAAAGCCCAAAGTGTTAGATTAAATTATGAAAAAAATGGCGAACAATATATATTAAATCTTATAGATACTCCTGGTCATGTTGATTTTTCTTATGAAGTTAGTCGTTCACTCGCATCTAGTGAAGGTGCTTTATTAATTATTGATGCAGCTCAAGGTGTTGAGGCTCAAACTATTGCAAATGTATATATTGCTATTGAAAATGATTTAGAATTATTGCCTGTTGTAAATAAAATAGATTTACCAGCATCTGATCCAGATAGAGTTTTATCTGAATTAGAAGAGGCTATTGGAATTGATGCAACTGAACACTGTTTGGTATCTGCTAAGACAGGTTTAGGAGTTAAAGATTTAATTGATACTTTGATAGATACCATTCCTGCACCATCAGGAGATATTGAAGCTCCAGCAAAAGCACTTATTTATGATAGTTGGTTTGATAATTATTTAGGGGCATTGGCATTGGTTAGAGTTTTTGAAGGTAATCTAAAAAAGGGACAAGTAGCAAAAATAATGGGTACAAAAGATGAACATCAAATATTAAATTTAATGTATCCCAATCCAATCGCTCCAATAAAAACCGATGAAATTAAAACTGGTGAAATTGGAATAGTTGTTATGGGATTAAAAGGTGTAGATGCTTTACAAGTTGGTGATACAATTACTGATGCAAAAAATCCAACAGAGAGTATTATTGACGGATTTGAACCTGCTAAACCATTTGTATTTGCAGGAATATATCCTATTGAAACAGATAAATTTGAAGATTTAAGAGATGCTTTAAATAAATTAAAATTAAATGATAGTTCTTTAAGTTTTGAGCCAGAAAGTTCAATGGCACTTGGTAGTGGATTTAGAACAGGTTTTCTTGGAATGCTTCACATGGAAGTTGTGAAAGAGAGATTGGAAAGAGAGTTTAATCTTGATTTAATAGCCACTGCACCGACAGTTGTATATCAAGTAAAACTTACAAATGGTGAAGAGTTTGAAATACAAAATCCAAGTGAACTTCCAGAACCTCAAAAGCTTGAATCAATATATGAACCTTATGTAAAAGCCACAATTTTAACACCTCAAGAGTTTGTTGGAAATCTTATTAAACTTCTAAATGATAGAAGAGGGATTCAGATTAAAATGGATTATCTGAATGAGACAAGAGTTCTTTTAGAGTATGATATTCCTATGAATGAAATTGTTCTAGATTTTTATGATAAATTAAAAAGTTTAACAAAAGGATATGCTTCTTTCGATTATGAAACAATTGGATTTAGAGAGGGTAAACTTGTAAAACTTGATATAAAAGTTGCTGGTGAAGTTGTAGATTCATTATCTATTATAGTACCAGAAGATAAAGCAAGAACAAGAGGATTAGCATTTGTTGGTCAGTTAAAAGAGTTAATTCCTAGACAACTTTTTGAAGTAGCAATTCAAGCAAGTATTGGAAGTAATGTTATTGCTCGAAGTAATGTAAAATCTATGGGTAAAAATGTAACTGCTAAATGTTATGGTGGAGATATTACGAGAAAAAGAAAACTATTAGATAAGCAAAAGGCAGGTAAAAAAAGAATGAAATCAATTGGTAGAGTTCAAGTACCTCAAGAGGCATTTATGGCAGTTTTAAAGTTGGATAATTAGCTATGGGTTGGGCTATACATCTCCATCTTTTAGCTGCTGTATCATGGATAGGTGGTTCAGTTTTCTTATTTGTTTTAGGTATTTCATTAAAAGATAAAAATGATCAAAAAGCAGTCTATCCAAGAATAGGCCCAATTTATGGATTCTTTGAGATAACGGCTCTATTTTTACTTTTAATCTCAGGGACAATTATGATATTTAATAATGGATTAGTAGAAATTTTATTTGATATGGATATTCATAATAAAGTTATTGATGCTCTTCGTATAAAACTTATTTTTGTTGCAATATTAGCTATTATGACTGTAGTGCATAGTATTATAGCTTTAAAAACACTCCATATTGCAAAAACACCAATAGAAAAATTTTTCTCAAGAGGTGCATCAATGGGAATATTTCTATTAAATTTTGTTGTACTTCATTTTGCTATTGTTATCCGAGATATTTTATAACTTTAGATATAATATCTCAAGATACAAAAAATTAAAAGGAGTTTTTATGAAACAGATTATTAGAAAAATAGGATTTATATTTGCTTTAAGCTTTTCACTATTTTTTACAACAGCTTGTACTCCAGAACAAGAGGCATTAGCTACAGGAGCAGTAATTGGAGCAGTAGCAGGAGTAGCAATAGCATCTTATTCACAACCATATTATTATGATAATAGACCATATTATTATCATAGTGGAAGATATTATTATGGTGGACGATATAGTAACGGATATTACTATTATAATGGAAGAAGATTTCATAATGGACACTATTATAGAGATAATTATAGATATTATAATGGAAGAAGATATACAGCACAATCTGGAAGACATGGACATTATAATAATAATCGTTCAAACAAAAATTATAATAGACGAGATAATCGCTCTAATAGTAGAAGATATAGATAACTTAAAGGGTTTTAATGATTAAGGTAATCAGGGGAAATATAGATTTTATTGAGAACTTAAGAGGCAAGAAGGCAACTTTTCTATTGGCTATAAGTAATACAAAAACGGCTAATATCAAAGGTATAACTCAAGCAGGTATTCCAGATAAAATATATCTAACTCCAACGCTGGATAGTGAATTTATTTGTACAGGAGAAGTTAGAAGTTTAGATATTATAGCAGAGACTCCAAAAGGTGTTCCTACTCCTGCTTTAATTACTAGAGCTGTTCATCTATTATCATCTTTTGGAAGAATTGAAATCTTGGATTTGGGTCTTGATGTTAAACCTAAAATAGATTATTTTAAAATACATGATTTTGATATTAAAACTAGTGATTCTATTGCTACAGGTGCGAATATTGATGCTCAATTAATTTTTGAGAAAGGTGTAGCATTTGGACAATCTTATGAGTCTCAAGATGATTATATTATTTTAGGTGAATCTGTCCCAAGTGGTACAACAACAGCAATGGCAACAGCTTTAGGGTTAAGGTATAGAGCTAATAACTGTTTTAGCAGTTCATTCAAAGATTCTCCAAATGATGTAAAAGATTCAGTTTTAAAATTAGCACTAAGCAATATAGGCGATAAAGATGAGATTTTTAATATATTAGGAAAAGTTGGAGATAATATGTTAATCTTTAATGCAGGATTTATTTTAGGACTTAATAATAAAATTCCTCTTGTATTAGCAGGTGGAACGCAGATGGCAGGTGTATTATTAATTGTTAATCGTATTCTTAAACTTATGGGTGGTACTATGGATACATCAAATTTATCTCTATGTACTACAAAATGGGTAGCTGAAGATAAAAATAGCGATTTGAAAAAACTTCTTGAACTTTTAGATTTTCCTATTAATGGTTTTTATGCAGATTTTGATTTTTCATTAACTAATCATCCTGCTTTAAAATTATATGATAAAGGTGAA
>JAMOSL010000194.1 GCA_027063105.1 Campylobacteraceae bacterium | reverse complement strand
ATGCTGTTAAAATGGTGATATAGACTATTTATTTTTTATTTTCTCTATAGTTTTGGTTGTACTTTTACCATCAATAAATGTAACTAACCTTAATTCATCAGCTATATCCTGACCGATAACATCTTTACCTTTATAGTCTCCACCTTTAACTAAAATATGTGGAGCTATACTTTTAATAAGTTCATAGGGAGTATCATCACTAAACTTTACAACATAATCTACAGCCTCTAAAGATGCTAAAATATATGCTCTATCATCTTCCGAATTTATTGGTCGACTATCTCCTTTTAGTCTACGAACACTATTATCACTATTTAGACCTAGTATAAGTACATCACCATAACTTTTTGCTTCTTCTAAATATTTTATATGACCTATATGTAGAATATCAAAGCAACCATTTGTAAATACAATTCTTTTACCTATATTTTTTAGTTCAATACTTAGCTTTTTTATCTCTTCTATAGTTTTAATATGAGAATAACTATTTGATTTATTAATACTTGATTCATAAGCGATAATTTCATTTAAAGTAGCTGTTGCAGAACCAATTTTACCGACTACTACACCAGCTGATAAATTTGAAAATTCAACAGCTTTATCAATATCATATCCACAAGCTAAAGCAAAAGCTATAGAAGCAATAACTGTATCCCCAGCTCCTGTCACATCATATACCTCTTTAGCCACTGTTGGTTTAATTCTCAAATTTTCATCATAAATTGCAATTCCATCTTCGCTTAGTGTAACTAGAGAAATATTTAAATTATAATCTTTTTTTAATTTCCTAATTGCTTTTTCTAAGGATATTTTATCTTCTATTTGAATATTCGTTGCGTTTATAGCCTCTTTTTTATTTGGAGTTAGAAGATAAGCATTTTTATATTTTTCATATTCAAATCCTTTAGGGTCAACTAAAACTTTTATATTTGCTTCATTTCCAACGGATATTAGACTTTGGGTTAAATTTTCTGTTAATAGACCTTTTCCATAATCCGATAATATTACTATGTCATAAAATTCTATTTTTGATTTAAAAATCTCTATTAATTTTAATTCGGCATCTTTAGATATATTCTCTTTGCTCTCTTTATCATATCTAATAATATGTTGATTTGATGCAATTATACGATTTTTCCTAGAAGTCTTTCTATTCTTTTCTACTATTAAATTATTAATATTAATATTAATTTTTTTTAACATCTTTTTTAGTTTATTTGCATTTTTATCATCACCAATAACGCTTAGAATATCAACTTCTGCACCTAAGGCATAAAGATTATTAGCTACATTTCCAGCTCCCCCAAGAACAGAACTCTCTTTTTCTATATCGACTATTGCCACAGGTGCTTCAGGGGATATTCTCTCGCAGTTACCCCAAAGATAGTGGTCAATCATTAAATCTCCAACTAGTAAAATTTTCGGATTTTTATCTTTAAATATAGTCATTTTTTACCTTAGGTATTAATATCTAATATTGTACTAAAATAAGTAACAGATAGAACTTATTTTAGTGTTAAAAAATATTAGGATAATTCTCTTTTTATAACTACTCAAAGAAGTTATTATTCTTTAGTATATCAATCCCCTCTTGAATGGATATTATTGATTTGTTGAATTTTTCTTGAATCTCTTTGTCAAATTCTAGTTCTATAATATTTTGAACACCTTTTGCACCTAATACTACAGGTACACCTACAGCTATATTTTTCTGACCATATTCTCCATCTAATATTACAGATGATGGCATAACTATTCTACTATCATCTAATATAGCTTCGACCATTATAGCTACTGCTCTACCTGGTGCATAATATGCAGAAGTTCCTAAGTGTTTTACTATTTCAGCACCACCCTCTTTAGTTTTTTCTATAATCTCTTTCATATCAGTTTTGCTTATAATTTGATTTAAAGGTATTCCACCAACTGTTGATATTTCAGGTAAAGGTATCATATTTTGTCCATGGTCTCCAATTACAATAGCTTTAATTTGTCCTGAACCATAGCCTACTTTTTTATGTATTTGATATGCCATTCTTGCACTATCTAATGCACCTGCCATTCCGATAATTCTATTTCTTTTCCAACCAGTCATTTTATGTATTAGGTAGGTCATAATATCCAATGGATTTGCTACACATAATATTATAGCATTTGGCGAATATTTCTTAATATTTCCAACTACATCTTTCATGATGTTTGCATTAATTATTAATAGATCTTCTCTTGTCATTCCGTCTTTTCGTGGAACACCAGCAGTTATTACAATAATATCACAATTCTTTAAATCACTTGCATCTTTTGCAGGAGTTACTATTGTTCCTTGTGGAGAGTAGCTAGTAGACTGTCCTATATCAATAGCTTTTCCTAATGCTATATCTGTTGCAATATCATATAAAATTACTTCATGACAAGTTCCATGCACTGTTAGGCTATATGCAGTAGTTGCACCAACAAATCCAGCTCCAACAATTCCTACTTTTCTACCAACCATATTCTTATTCCTTTTTGATTATATTTTAATTCAAGGATTGTATCATTTTTAACTAATTTATTTGGCTATGATAATACTTTTTATAATTGGTTTGTTACTTTATGCATAGAACTGTAACTAAATGGTGATAAAATTAATAATTCATATTTAACTATTATTTAGATAATATATCAAAATTTTCTTATAAAGGTTTATCTTGCTATATAATGTTGTTGACATACAAAAAATCCTACCTCATCGTTATCCTTTTCTTCTTGTGGATAGAATTACTGAACTAGAAGAGGGTAAATCAATTGTTGGTTATAAAAATGTATCTATCTCTGAACCAGTATTTCAGGGACATTTTCCAGACCACCCAATTTTTCCAGGTGTTATGATTATAGAAGGTATGGCACAAGTTGGTGGAGTGTTGGCATTCAAAAGTCTAAGTATCGAAGAGCAAGAGGATGCAGAGAATAAGGTTGTCTATTTTATGAGTATAGATAAAGCGAAATTTAGAGCTCCTGTAACTCCTGGTGATCAATTAATTTATAATATATCTGTATCTAAACGGAGAGGTGCTGTTTGGCAGTTTAATGCTAAAGCGTTGGTTGATGGTAAAGTTGTTGCACAAGCAGAACTTAAAGCTATGATAGTTGATAAATAAGAATAGATCTAAAATAATGAAACAGAATATTCATCCAACTGCTATTATAGAGGATGGTGCTATTATTGGTAATAATATTTCAATAGGTGCTTTTAGTTACATTGGATCAAAGGTTATAATAGGTGACAATACAACAATATTATCTCATACATTGATCGAAGGTGATACAATTATTGGAGAAAATAATAGAATATTTTCACATTGTGTTATTGGTTCAATTCCTCAAGACCTTAAATTTGATGGTGGAGATGTAAAACTAATTATAGGGGATAATAATACTATAAGAGAGTTTGCATTTATTAATACAGGAACTATTGGTGGAGGTTCTATTACAAGAATAGGTAATAATAATCTTTTGATGGGATATGTTCATATTGGTCATGACATACAAATTGGAAATAGATGTATTATCGCAAATGCCACAAATTTAGGTGGACATATTGAAATTGGTGATTTTGTTATGATTGGTGCAATGAGTGCTATTCATCAATTTGTGAAACTTGGAGATTATTCAATGTTAGCAGGAGCTAGTGCTTTAACACAAGATTTACCACCATTCTGTATGGCTGAAGGTAATAGAGCTATTCTTAGAGGTCTTAATTTAACTGGATTAAGAAGAAATATTTCAAGAGATAGTATAGATATTCTTAAAAAGGCATATAGGGAACTTTTTGAAAATGGAAATTCTATTAAAGATGTAGTTGATAATTTAATCAAAAGTAATAATAATCTTGAAGTTATAAAAATAAGTAAATTTATTAAAAATTCTAAACGGGGTATTCCCTATCAAAGGAAAAACAATGTCTAAAAAAGTATGTGATTTTTGTACAGAATCAGAGAGTGATGATAATCCTATAATAGCAGGTGCAGAGGCTTATATCTGCTCTAATTGTGTAGTATCAGCATATAAAATATTATTTGGTGATGAAGATGTTTCAGAGACTCCTGTAGAGTATAATGAAAATCTTCTTTTTCCTAAAGAGATAAAGAGTATACTAGATGATTATGTGATTGGTCAAAGTCAAGCTAAAAAAACTCTTAGTGTTGCTGTATATAATCATTATAAAAGAATTTTTAAAGATATTCCTGATGAAGATGATACAAAAATTGATAAATCAAATATATTATTAGTTGGACCTACAGGGAGCGGTAAGACTCTTTTAGCTCAAACAATTGCTAGATTTTTGGATGTTCCAATTGCAATTACAGATGCAACTAATTTAACTGAAGCTGGATATGTTGGAGAAGATGTAGAAAATATTCTTACAAAACTTCTTCAATCAGCAGATGGTGATGTAGCGAGAGCAGAACAAGGTATTGTATTTATTGATGAAGTTGATAAAGTTGCTAGAATGGGTGAAAATCGTTCTATTACAAGAGATGTTTCTGGTGAAGGTGTTCAACAAGCATTATTAAAAATTATAGAGGGTTCAGTTGTTAATATACCACCAAAAGGTGGACGAAAACATCCAAATCAAGATTTTATTCAGATTGACACAGCTAATATATTATTTATTTGTGGTGGAGCATTTGACGGTCTTAGTGATATTATTAAAAGAAGATTAGGTGAAAATATGATGGGATTTGGACAAGATAAAAGAAGCAAGAAAGAAGAAGAAAATATGCTTCATCTCGTAGAGTCTGGCGATCTTGTATCTTTTGGATTGATTCCAGAACTTATTGGAAGATTACATGTTCATGCCACACTTAACGAGATAACAGTTGAAGATATGGTTAAAATCTTGGTAGAACCTAAGAATTCTATTGTAAAACAGTATCAGAAATTATTTGCAATAGATGAAGTTGTTTTAACTTTTGAAGAAGAAGCTTTAGAGTTGATAGGAGAAAAAGCAATAGATAGAAAAACTGGTGCAAGAGGACTTCGTTCTATTATGGAAGATATACTTTTAGATATTATGTATGAATTACCAGAACTTAATGGATATGAAGTTATCATTACGGCAGATGTAATAAAAAACTTAGCAAAACCAATATATATAAAAAATAAAAAAACTGCCTAAAAGGATAATAATGTTTAAAAATTTAATAGGAGCATTCTCTAATGATTTAGCGATAGACTTGGGAACAGCAAACACCCTAGTTCTAATTAAAGGAGAGGGAATAAGTATTAATGAACCGTCAGTTGTTGCCATTCAATATGATAAGCACGGACAAGAGCATATATTAGCTGTTGGACAAGATGCTAAAGATATGGTTGGTAAGACACCTGGTAACATTAAAGCAATTCGTCCAATGAAAGATGGAGTTATTGCAGATTTTAATGTTACAGAGATGATGATTAGATATTTTATTGAAAAAGCACATAATAGAAAGAGTTTTTTTAGTCCTAGAATTATTATATGTGTTCCTTATGGATTAACTCAAGTTGAAAGAAAAGCAGTTAAAGAGTCGGCTATGAATGCAGGAGCTAGGTATGTTTACTTAATAGAAGAGCCTATGGCTGCTGCTATTGGTGCAGGACTACCTATCAGAGAGCCAAATGGAAACTTGGTTGTTGATATTGGTGGTGGTACAACAGAGATTGGGGTTATATCTTTAGGTGGATTGGTTCTTAGTAAATCAATTAGAGTAGCTGGAGATAGATTTGATAATACGATTACTGATTATATTAAAAAAAGATTTAATCTTCTAGTTGGAGATAGAGTATCTGAAGATTTAAAAATAAATATTGGTACAGCAATTAAATTAGATGAAGAGCTTGTAGCTACTGTTAGAGGTAGAGACCAAGTTGAGGGGACATTAAATTCAGTAGAGATTACTAGTGAAGATATGAGAGAAGCGATGAAAGAGCCATTAAAAGAGATTGGCGAAGCATTAAAGAGTGTTTTAGAGCAGACTCCCCCAGATTTAGCAGGGGATATTGTTGAAAATGGAATTGTATTAACAGGTGGTGGAGCTTTAATTAAAGGTATTGATAAATATCTATCAGACTTAGTTAAATTACCAGTGTATGTTGCAGAAGAACCTCTTTTGGCTGTTGCAAAAGGTACAGGCAAAGCTTTGGATGAGATTGATTTATTACAGCAGACAGCATACGACGAGTAGCATAAATGAAGGGTAGAGTGCTTATTGTCATATCAGTTCTACTTTTTATTCTTATTGTAATAACTCGAAAGAATGATAGTATCATTGATACT